>JASIGD010000391.1 GCA_030045295.1 Streptosporangiaceae bacterium | reverse complement strand
TGAATCATCGTGGACATTTACCTCGTGATTTTGCGGGGTTTATGTCCACGATAACTGTGGAGCCGGCTCGCGGGGCGAGGCGGCGGGGGGGGCGGGGGGAAGGGGGCTGGGGGCGGGGAAAGGGGGGCGGGTGCCGCGGGCGTGCGGTCGGTTGGGGGCGGGGAAGAGGGCTATCGGCGGGTGCCACGGGGCGTTCGGTAAAAAGGGGTTTACTCCCATTCGATCGTGGCAGGGGGTTTGCTGGTTACGTCGAGGACCACGCGGTTGACTTCGGGGACTTCGTTGGTGACGCGGGTGGATATCCGGGCCAGGACGTCGGCGGGCAGCCGCGCCCAGTCCGCGGTCATGGCGTCCTCGCTGGTCACCGGGCGGAGTACCAGCGGGTGGCCGTAGCTGCGGCCGTCGCCCTGCACCCCCACGGACCGCACGTCGGCGAGCAGCACGACCGGGCACTGCCAGACCAGGGTGTCGAGGCCGGCGGCCGACATCTCCTCGCGCACGATGGCGTCGGCCTCCCGCAGGATGGCCAGGCGGTCGGCGGTCACCTCGCCGACGATCCTGATCGCGAGCCCGGGGCCGGGGAACGGCTGGCGGCGGACGATCGCCTGCGGCAGGCCGAGTTCCTCGCCCACCCGGCGCACCTCGTCCTTGAACAGCCAGCGCAGCGGCTCGACCAGGCGGAATTTCAGGTCATCGGGCAGGCCGCCGACGTTGTGGTGTGACTTGATGTTCGCGGCGCCGGTGCCGCCGCCCGATTCGACCACATCCGGGTAGAGCGTGCCCTGGACCAGGAAGTCGCACGCTTCGCCATGCTCGCCGGCCTCGGCGGTGATCTCGCGCGCCGCGCGCTCGAACGCGCGGATGAACTCCCGGCCGATGACCTTCCGCTTGTGCTCCGGGTCGGTCACCCCGGCCAGCGCGGACAGGAACGCGCTGGCCTCGCTGGCCACCCTGAGCTTGACCTGGGTAGCGGCAACGAAATCCTGCTCTACCTGCTCGGCCTCGCCCTTGCGGAGCAGGCCGTGGTCGACGAAGACGCAAGTGAGCCGGTCGCCGATGGCGCGCTGGACGAGCGCGGCGGCGACCGCGGAGTCCACGCCGCCGGACAGCCCGCAGATCGCGCGCCCGCCGCCGACCTGTTCGCGGATCAGGTCCACCTGTTCCTCGATGATGTTCAGCATCGTCCAGGACGGGCGGCATCCGGCCAGTTCGAGGAAGCGCGACAGGACGCGGGTGCCGTGCTCGGTGTGCAGGACCTCGGGATGGAACTGGACGCCGTACAGGCGAGCCCTCGCGTCCTCCATCGCCGCGACCGGGGTGCCCGGCGTCCGCGCGGTCACGCTGAAGCCGGGCGGGGCCGCCGTGCAGGTGTCCCCGTGCGACATCCACACCTGCTGCCGCGCGGGCGTGCCGGACAGCAGCCGACCGCCCGAGGTCTCCAGCGTGGTCGCGCCGTACTCGGCGGTACCGGTCCGCTCGACGGTCCCGCCCAGTTCGGAGACCATCAGCTGGAAGCCGTAGCAGATGCCGAGGACCGGGACGCCCGCACGCAACAGGTCGCGCGGCGCGGGCGGGGCGCCGTCGGCGTAGACCGAGGACGGGCCGCCTGACAAGATGATGGCCTTCGGCCGCTTGGCCAGCATCTCCTGCGTAGACATCGTCGACGGGACGATTTCGGAGTAGACGTGGCACTCACGCACCCGGCGGGCGATCAGCTGCGCGTACTGGGCGCCGAAGTCAACGACGAGAACAGTGTCGAAGCCACCGGGCACGCTAGCCGCCTTCCTGCGGGGACTTTGAGTTTAGCCGGACCTGACCTGCGGGAACCGCGTTATTGGCAGGGGTGGCCGGGCGGGCGGAGCCGGGAGGTTCGGCGGAGTCCTGCGGGCGGGCGGAGCCGGGAGGTTCGGCGGAGTCCCGCGGGCGGGCGGAGCCGGGAGGTTCGGCGGAGTCCCGCGGGCGGGCGGAGCCGGGGGGTTCGGCGGAACCGGAAGAGGCGGAATCGGGAGGGGCCGAACCGGGAGGGGCCGAACCGGGAGGGGCCGAACCGGGAGGGGCGGCCGGCTTGGGGGCGTTGGCGGAGTGCGGCGGATGGGCGGATACGCGGAGCCGGGCGACGCGGCGGCCGTCGAGTTCGGTCACCGTGATCGTGTGGCCGGCTACCTGCACGCTGTCCCCGACGGCGGGCAGGTCGCCGAGCGCGGCGAGCACGTAGCCCGCGGCCGTCTCGTAAGGGCCTTCGGGCAGCGCGACCCCGGTCTGCTCGGCGAACTCGTCCAGGTTGAGCAGGCCGTCCACCTCGACCTCGCCGCCGTGCAGCGTGGTGGCCTGGCCCTGATCGGTGTCGTATTCGTCCCTGATGTCGCCGATAAGCTCCTCGACCAGGTCCTCCAGGGTGACGATTCCGGCCGTTCCGCCGTATTCGTCGACGACGATGGCCAGGTGCATTCCCTCGCGGCGCATTTCGGAAAGCGAGGACAGCACGGTCTTGCTGATCGGCAGGAATTTCACCGGCCTGGCGATCCGGCTGACGGGAATGGAGCGATTCGTGACGCCCGGCCCCAGCAGGTCCCTTACGTGCACAAAGCCGATCACATTGTCGTAGGTGTCAGCGAAAACCGGGAGCCGTGAATACGGGACGTCCGCGGCGATCGCGGCGGCCTCGGACACCGGCGTCTCCGCGTCCAGGAAAACTACCTCGGTGCGCGGCACGAGCACCTCGCGGATCTGCCGCTTCCCGGCGTCGAAGACCTCGCCGACGATGCGCCGTTCGTCCAGGCTGAGCGCCTGAGC
>JASIGD010000390.1 GCA_030045295.1 Streptosporangiaceae bacterium | reverse complement strand
CCGCCGGCGCGCTCGCCCGGGCCCGCGCCGCCGAACAAGAAGCCAGGGCGCACGCCGGTGCCGCCCCCTCCGCCACCGCCGCGGAACTGCGCGGCGCCGGACAGCAGCAGGTCACGAAGTGCGGCCGCCTGGAGGGGCTGCAGTCCCTGGCCCGGCAAGCGGCCGAGGAAGACGAAACCGCCGAATCCGCCCGGTCGGCCGCGACGGCGCTGACCGGTCAGATCGACGCCGCCGAGCAGGCCGCTGCCGCCCGGCGCGAGCAGCGCCCCCGACTAAGCCTCCGGCGCGACCAGGCCCGCGAGGCGGCTGAACGACTGCCCGGCGTCCGGGCCGAAGCCGACCGTCACCAGCGGGCCGCGGAGGACATGACGGCGCTGGCCGAGGCGCGAGCGGACGCTGCCCAGCAGTCCGAGGCCTACATCGCCGCGAAAGTAGAACACGCCGAGCTGCTCGGCGAAGCGGCACGGCTGCGCATGGCGCGCATCGACGGGATGCGCGCCGAGCTCGCGGCCGCGCTGGTCGAGGGCGCCCCGTGCCCCGTCTGCGGCTCGCTCGATCACCCGGAGCTGTGTGAGCTTCAAGGCGACCGCGTCACGCGCGAGCAGGAAGAGGAAGCAGACGCCGAAGTGGTGGCCGCCTCGGAACGGGCCGAAACGATCGGCGCGAAGCTGGGGGGCGCCGACGAGCGCGTCGCCGACCTGTCGGCCCGGCTCGAAGGCGCGGGCTTCGCGGTCGCCGCGGACCTGCCGACGATCAAGGCCGAAGCGGGAAGGCTCAAAACGGCCTGGCTGGAGCTCCAGGACGAAGCAGCCCGACTGGCCGCTACCCGGCTGGCTGACCCGCAGGCCGCCCTCGAGGACCTGGACCAGCAGATCGCCGCCACGGAGAAGCGGCTCATCGAGCTGACCGAGCAGCGTGAGTCGGAACTCCGCCAGGCCGCCGAGGCGGACCAGCGTGCCGTCCGGCACCGCGAGTCGCTGCTGGCCCAGCTCGACGGTGCGCCTGACCTCGACAACGCTCTGCGCGCCGCGCGCGAGGCGGCCGACGCGCTCATCGCCGCCGCCGACGCGGCCGACCGATGCGCTCGTACCGAGGCAGATGCCCGCAGCGAGGAGGACCGGGCGCTTCAGGCCGCGGCCGGCGCAGGCTTCGGCGACCTCGACGCGGTACGCGATGCCCAGCGTGACGGCGAATGGCGGGCCACCGCCGATCAGGCGATCCGCGACCATGAAGCCAGGGGCAAGGCGGTCGCCGAGCTGCTGGCCGATCCCGACCTCGACGTGGCTCTCGACCCGCCGGCCGACGTGGCGGCGGCGGAGACCGCGGCGGACGCGGCGCGCAAGGCCCTGGATGACGCCCTCGGAGCAAACGACCGCGCCCAGCACCAGGCCGAACAGCTGGCCGACCTCGCCCCCCAGCTGACCGCGCGGCTGGAGGAGCTGCGGCCGCTGAGCGCAAGGGCGGGCGAGGCCCGCAGGCTCGCTGACCTGGCCGCCGGGCAGGGCGCGAACACCCTGCGGATGACCCTTTCATCTTTCGTGCTGGCCGCCCGGCTGGAAGAGGTCGCCGCGGCCGCCAGCGAGCGGCTGCTCAAGATGACCTCGGGCCGGTACTCGCTGGCGCACACCGACGCGCGCCGCGGCGCGGGCCGGTCCGGGCTCGGCCTGCTCGCCTGCGACGCGTGGACCGGGGCGGATCGCGACACCAGCACGCTATCCGGCGGCGAGACGTTCCTGGCCAGCCTGGCCCTCGCGCTCGGCCTCGCGGATGTCGTCACCGCGGAGGCGGGCGGAACCCGGATCGAGGCGCTGTTCGTCGACGAGGGCTTCGGCAGCCTGGACGAGGACACGCTGGAGGAGGTGATGACCGTGCTCGACGGCCTGCGCGAGGGAGGCAGGATGGTCGGCATCGTCAGCCACGTGGCCGAATTGCGACAGCGCATCCCCGCGCAGGTCCGCGTGCGCAAGGGCCACGCCGGCAGCCACGTGGAGGTCCGTACTCCCGCCGGCTAGACCCTTTTTCTACCGAACGGGCCGTGGTACCCGCCGTCGTCAGCAAGTTCCCAGGTCACCCGGGACCGGCGGCGCCCAAATGGTTAATTAACTTACATATTCCGGCAGCATCCCGATTTCGACGGCGATAAATAAGCGAGATCACTGCAAAGCGTCCCGTCCTTTTCTACACTTACCGGCTGGAGGGCGCATGGGACGCACGTTTCGAGCGGTGCTGAGCCTGGTCGGCGCGGGGCTTATGGTCGCGCTCGGGGCCGGCTGCACGAGCGCAAGCGGCTCGTCGGCGGTGACGGGCCTGGAGAAGACGGACCTGACCGTCGGCGCGGTGCCGGTCGGCGACGAGGCCGGGCTGTACATCGCCCAAGACGAGGGGCTGTTCAGGGCCGAGGGACTCCACGTCACGATCGACTCCATCGTCAGCAGCGAGCTGGCCACCAAGGACCAGAACAACGGCACGTACGACATCACCGCGGGAAATTCGGTCTCCTACGTTCAGGACCAGGTGACCGGCCAGTCGAACCTGGAGATCGTCGCCGAGGGCTCGCTCATGCAGCCGAACAACCAGGCTCTGTACACGCTGCCCGGATCGCGGATCTCGACCATCGCCGACCTCAGGGGAACGCGGATCGGCGTCAACGCGCCGAACAACATCGGCACCCTGCTGATCAGTTCCGTACTCGAAGAGCACGGATTGTCGCCGCATGACGTGCACTTCGTGACGATCAAGGCGGGCTTCCCGGAGATGGCGCAGGCGCTGCAGCAGCATGTCATCAACGTGGCCTGGCTCCCCGAGCCGTTCGGCAGCGCCGACGCGATGAAGTACGGGCTGCAGGAGCTCACCGACCTCGACCAGGGCGCGACGGCCGATTTTCCCGTCGGGTGGTACGTCGTGACCAAAGCGTGGGCCAAGAAGTACCCGAACACGCTCGCGGCGTTCCTTGACGCGCTCAGGCAGGGCCAGCAGATCGCCGACACCGACCGGGCCGCGGTCGAGCAGGCCATGGAGAAGCTGCCTTCCCCGTACACGGTTCCGCGGCCGATCGCCGCCGTCATGTCGCTCGAGACCTATCCGCTGAACGTGGCGCCCGACATCGACCTGACCCGCGTCCAGCGGGTCGCAGACGCCATGTACCGGCTCGGTATGCTGTCCCAGCCGTTCCAGGTCAGCTCGATGCTCGGCTGACGCGACCCGGATACCGGACAAGAGGGTCAGCCGGCGTGTTTCGCCCACAACACGTCCGATAACGACGCCATAACCGTGAGTGTCCGAGCGGGCCAATATCGCCGGCAAAAGCGGCCGATGCCTCTCGTCAGGAACCCTTCTCGCGGTTTACCATCGGAAACTGTCAGTCAAGAATTGGAAAAACTCTGACGGTACGGGCCGCGGGCGCGGCGGACAGAAGTGTCAGAGGCAGCGGACAGTTATGAATAGGAATTCGTCATGACAGTAGATCCCGGTGTTCGGCGCATCGTGGTCGGTGTCGACGGCTCAGCGGAGTCTGTGGCCGCACTGAGATGGGCGTGCAGGGAAGCCAGCCTGCGCGCCGCCGAGGTCCACGCGGTGCTCGCCTTGGAGTCCGCGTGTCATCAAGTCGCTAGTTACGCGGTGCCGACCCCCAGACGGTCCGGCGGGAGCTGGGGCGCCGCCCGCGAGGTGCTGCGCAGGTCGGTCAGCGAGGCAGCCGGGCTCTATCCCGGTGTCAGCGTGCGCACCGAGATAACCGAAGGCCTCGCCGCGCGCGTGCTGCTCGACCACGCGCGCGATGCCGACATGCTGGTGCTCGGCCGCTCCTGCTACGGCCCGGACCCCTATCGCGGCGCGGGACCCGTCATCCGCGTGTGCCTTCGGTCCGCTCCGTGCCCGGTCGTCATCATCGGCGCGGCCGAGGCGGACGACCACGTCCCCGCCGCGTGGCAGCGGGCCCTGGAGGGCTCGGCCGCGGCCAGGTAAGCGCGGCCGGTCGCGCCGCCGCGAGTAGCCTCGCGCTATGGCGAAGATCAGGGTGTGGCTTCCCACGCAGGACGCGGTCGAGGTGATGGGCGGTCTGCCCGACGGGATGGTCGCCGACGTCTGGACCGGCGGTGACCAGCTACCGGATTCGGCCGGCGAGGTCGAGGTCGTCGTGCTGCCGTTCGGGGTGCCCGCTTCCCGGATGCCGGTGCTGGCGAAACTGCCCAAGCTGCGGCTGATCCAGCTCATGTCGGCGGGCGCCGAGAACGCCATCCCCTACGTCCCCCCGGGGGTCACCCTGTGCAACGCGCGCGGCGCGCACGACCCGGCGGTCGCCGAGTGGATCATGGCCGTGATCCTGGCTGAGGCGCGGCAGCTGCCCAGGTTCATCGCGGCGCAGCAGGCGGGCACCTGGCGGCCCGCGGCCAGCCAGCCGCTGGCCGGCCAGACCGTGCTCATCGTGGGGTACGGTTCGATCGGCCAGGCGGTCGAGCACCTGCTGATCCCCTTCGGGGTCACCGTCGAGCGGATCGCCCGGCACGCGGGCTCCGGCGTATCCAGCGTCGATGACCTCGCGGTCCTGCTGCCCCGGGCGGACATCGTGATCCTGCTCGTGCCGGTCACCCCGGGCACGATCGGTCTGGTCGACGCGCGGTTCCTCAGCCTGATGCATGATCATGCCCTGCTGGTCAACGCGGCCCGAGGTTCGGTCGTGGACACGGGGGCCCTGCTGGCCGAGCTGAGTTCCGGGCGGCTGCGGGCGGCGCTCGACGTCACCGACCCTGAACCGCTCCCGGCCGGGCATCCGCTCTGGTCCGCGCCGGGCCTGCTGCTCACGCCCCACGTGGCCGGGACGACCACCGATGCCATCCCGCGGGCGCTGGCCATCGCCAAGGACCAGCTAGTCCGCTACGCTGCGGGCCGGCCGTTGCTCGACGTGGTCGGCACGCAGGGATACTGACCGCGGGTCGCCACGGGATCCCGCGGTGAGACAATTGTTCCCGTGCCGTCCCTGGTCGAGGTGTCCCCGGCGGTAGCACGGGCGGTGGCGGCCGGCACGCCAGTCGTCGCGCTCGAGTCGACGATCATCTCGCACGGCCTGCCGCGGCCGGGCAACCTTGCCGCGGCGCGAGAGTTCGAAGCCATCCTGAGTTCCCGAAAAGTGACCCCGGCGACGATCGCTGTTATCGACGGCGTGCCCAAGGTCGGCCTGCTGCCGCAGGACCTGGAGCGCATCGCCTCCGACGAGTCGGCGGTCAAGGTCGGCAGCCGTGACATCGGCATCGCGGTGGCGCGGAAGGTCACCGGCGGTACCACCGTGGCGGCCACGTCCGTGCTCGCCGCGCGCGCGGGCATCCGCGTGTTCGCCACCGGCGGCCTGGGCGGCGTGCACCGCGGCGCGGGCGAGACCTTCGACGAGTCGGCGGACCTGACCGTGCTGTCCCGGACACCGATCACGGTCGTCGCGGCCGGGGTGAAGTCCATCCTGGATATCCCGGCCACGCTCGAGAGGCTGGAAACGCTCAGCGTGGCGGTCGTCGGGTACCGCACCTCCCGCTTCCCGGCCTTCTGGATTTCCGACTCCGGCTACGACCTGGACTGGCGCGCCGACACCACGGAGGAGATCGCCGACATCATGGCGGCCAGGGAGGCGTTCGGCGAGCAGTCCGCGCTGCTGGTGGCGAACCCATTGTCCCCCGAAGACCAGCTCGACCCGCTGGTCCTCGGCGACGCGCTTGACCACGCCCTGGCCGCCGCCGCCGAGTCCGGCGTCCGCGGCAAGGCGGTCAGCCCCTTCCTGCTGGACCGCATCCAGCAGGTGACCGGCGGGGCCAGCGTCGAGGTGAACCTGACCATCGCGCGCGGCAACATCGAACTCGCGGCGAAGATCGCACAATCGTGGGCCGAACGCTCTGGTGACCTCTAACCCCCGCCAGGTCCTGGTCTGCGGTGACGTGATCAACGACGTGCTGGTCAAACCGCTGGACCAGATCGCGCCGTGCAGTGACACGCCAGCGGCGATCCGGGCCTGCCCGGGCGGATCGGCGGCCAATCAGGCCGCGTGGATGGCTCACCTCGGCGCCGAGGTCACCTTCGCCGGGCGGGTCGGGATCCGCGACGCCGACTATCACCGGCAGGCGCTGGCCAGGGCCGGCGTCCGCGCCCACCTGGCCGCGGACGCGGAGGTCGACACCGGATCGATCGTGATCATGGTGGCCCATGACGGCGAGCGGACCATGTTCACCGACCGGGCGGCGAACCTCAGGTTGCGCAGATCCGACATCCCGGACGGGCTGCTGGAGGAGGCGGCGGTACTGCACCTGACCGGTTACACGTTCTGCGAGCCGCCGCTGCTGGAGGTGGCGCTCTCGCTGCTTGACGACGCTCGGTCCCGCGGCCTGGCCGTCACCGTCGACCCCGGCTCGGCCTCCTTCCTGGCCCGGATGCAGCCGGCGGCGTTCCTGCGCTGGACCGCAGGCGCCGCGGTCTGCTTTCCCAATCGCGACGAGGCCGCGGTACTGGTCGGTGACGCGGACCCGATCACCATGGCGGCCCGCCTGACCAGGTTCTACGGCGTCGTGGCGGTGAAGCTGGGCGGCTCGGGCTGCGTGCTGGCCACCCCTGGCGAGGCACCGGTCCCCGTCGCGGCGTACCCGGCCGACGCGCGGGATACCACCGGGGCGGGAGACGCGTTCTGCGGCGCGTTCATGAGCAAGTGGCTGGCGGGTCCCCCGGCCCCCAGGGCCGCAGACCTGGTCGGCGCCGCGGAGTTCGCCGCGCGGATCGCCGCCTCGGTCGTGACCCGCTTCGGCGCGCGCCCGAGGACCGCCAGGACGTTACCGGATCGTCGGCCGGGTGGACGGTGACGGCGAATCGTAACGGTCTCCCGGAATTCCCAGGGCGCGAGAAATGCGCCATTGCCTGGATTGCAACTGACCGTTCAGTCAAAAGATCATTTATCGCGACCGAGCAGCGGGTGGCTGCATAAATGGAGCATAAATACGGCAACCCGCGCACCGTTCCAGTAAGTTGGTTTTACCAGCGGGGGTAGTTTCGGGATGGGGTGCATGGGCGCACTGCTGCGGCGTGCCCGGCGAGCAACGAGCCGGCCGCCGGCCTGGCTCGGGGCGGCGCTCGCGCTGGACTCCGCCATCGCCGTCGCGGGGGTCGTGATCGGGCCGGGCTTCAAGCTGACCGGCCTGCTGGCCGTGGCTCCGCTGCTGGCCTGCGCGCGATGCGACGGCCGGGCAACCGCGCTGGTGGCGGGTTACGCCGTGGCCCTGTGCCTGGTGGTGGCGGCCGTCAACGGAACGCTCGCCGCTACGGTCAAGGGTTACGGGTTCGCGATGGTCATCGCGGTGGGGATCTTCGCGGTGCTCATCGCCGAGATCCGCAGCCGGCGGGAAAGCAGGCTGATCCGCATCACCGACCGCGTCCAGCGCGCGATCTTGCGGCCACTGCCCGCCGAACTCGGCGGGGTGGCCTTCGCCTCGCACTACCAGTCGGCGACCAGGGAGGCGATGCTGGGCGGCGACCTTTATGACCTGACGATGACGCAGTACGGCCCGCGCTTCATCATCGGCGACGTCAAGGGCAAAGGGCTCGACGCGGTAGGCCTGTGCGCCTCGGCCCTGGCGATCTTCCGTGAGCTGGCCTTCGCCGAGCCCGACCTCATTTGCCTGGCCGAGAAGATGGACGCCCGGATGTCGCGAGACATGGAAATTGAGGACTTTGTCACGGTTATCCTGGCCGAATTCGGACCGGGCGAAGTTCGCATTGTCAATTGCGGTCACCAGCCCCCGGTCAAGATAGGCGCGGACGGCGGCGGACTGGAAATCATGGCACCGTCGGCGCCGACGCCCCCGCTCGGCCTGCACCCGGGCCCTTGCCGCCAGGACGTGGCGCTCAAGCCGGGCGACCGGCTGCTGTTCTACACCGACGGCCTGGTCGAGGCGCGGGATCGCGCGGGCCGGTTCTTCGAACTTGACGGCCGCGTGGCCGAAGCCCTCGCGGTACCGGGGCTGGACTCGGCGATCCAGGGCGTGGTCAAGCTCTTCCTCGAGCACGGCGGCGACCGGCTCGCCGACGACGTGTTGCTCGTGCTCGGCGAGCCCGTCGCATCCTGATTTCCCGAGCTAACGTGTCAGTGATGCACAGCGGCAGCGACACCAGCCGCCTCCCGGTCCGTACGCCCGCGCCGTGGCTGGTCAGAAGGATGTTCCCGATCCTCGCCACGATCGGGCTCATAGGCCTGGGGATGGCGGGCACGATCTGGGGACCGCGCTATTACGGGAAGTCGGCCTGGGCGGTTCCCGACGACCTGTGGGCGACCCTGGTCGCGGCCCAGCGGCTCTTGCACCTAGACCTGGCCGGCCTGTACACCTCGCCCACCAGCCTGGTCAGCTTCCCGGGCACCGCGTTGATCCTGGTCCCGGTCGCCGCGATCATCGACGCGGCCGGGCTCCCGCTGCACGCCGGTCCTCAGGGCACTCACCCCGTCGAGTGGCTGTTCGCCGGGCCGCTGGAAACCATCCTCTCGTCGGTGACGCTGTTCGCCGCCGACGCGATCGCCGAACGGATGGGCGCGAGCCGGCCCAAGCGCTTCCTGCTCGCCGCGGCCAGTGCGACCGCGCTGTGGAACGTGTCGGTGCGGTGGGGGCACCCGGAGGACGCCGTGGCGGTCGGGCTGCTGCTGTACGCGGTGCTGGCGCTGTCGGGCGCGCGAACCAGCCGGGCCGCCTGGCTGGCCGGCGCCGCGGTGGCCGTTCAGCCGCTCGTGCTGCTCGCCTTCCCGGTCCTGGTGGTGGCCATCGAGCCGAAGCGCCTGCCCGGTTTTGCCGTCAGGGCTGCCGCGCCTGCGGTCGTGCTGCTGGCCGCGGCCGCGGCGGCGAACTGGACGGCCACCGTCCACGCGATCACCAACCAGCCCAACGCGCCGGCGGTCGACCACCCCACGCCGTGGATCTACCTCGCCCCTCACCTGAGCGACGGGTCGGTCGCGGCCGGCCCCGGCCGTGCGCTCGCCATCGTGGTGGCCTGCGGATGCGGGCTGGGCGCCTGGCACCGGTGGCGAACGGCGCGGCTGACCGTCCCCTGGACCGCGGAAATCCTGGCCGACGTGCTGTGGTGGGTCGCGGCAGCGCTCGCCTTGCGGTCGGTGTTCGAGCCGGTGATGGTTTCCTACTACGTGTGGCCGCCGCTGGCGGTGGCGCTGGTGGCAGCGTCGGGCAACTGGTGGCGTCTGGTCCCGACCAGTGCCACGGCGACGATGCTCACCTGGCTCGCGCAGGCCTCGTGGCGGAATCCCTGGGTCTGGTGGACCCCGGTGATCGCGGTGCTGGCGCTCACGCTCGCGGTCGCCCGGCCGGCCCGGCCCGCCGCGCAGGTGCTGCCCGAGCCGGGGGAGGAGTTCGTCGTGGACAGCGCGCCTTAAGGCTCAGCTCAGGCCGGCGGTCTGCAGGAAGGTGCGGGCGATGACCGCGTATCCTTCCTGGTTCGCGTGCTGGTTGGGCCCGCGCGGCGGCGCCGTGCACGCCCAGGTCCACTGGCAGATCAAGGCGACGTTGCGCGGGACCTTGCCGATCCCGGGCGTCGTCACGAGGGTTCCGAAGTTCGAGGAGTCGAACGCGCCGAACACGTCCGCGACCCGGGCGCCGGACTCGGTGTAAACCTGCTTGAGCACGTCGTTGTAGCCGACGGCCAGCTGCTCGCTGAGCCAGGCGATGGCCTGGCCGGGGGTGCCGTTGAGCCATTCGGCCAGCGCGGGCAGGTAGTAGTTCATCCCGACCATCGGCACGCCCGGGCCGGCGGCCGCGCGAAGGCGCGTCATAATCGTGGCCAGGTTGGCGGCGGCGTGGGGGACGGCTGTGCCGAAGCACGAGGCGATCTTGCTGAGGCCTGGCTGGTTACCGCAGTCTTCGGTGTCATTGGCGCCGATGTCGATGGTGATCAAGAAAACGTGGCCGCGGTGGGCGCGCAGGAAGGCGACGGCGGCGGCCAGCTGGGAACCCGATTTATACCGGCAGATCCCGCCGTGGATCATCGTGTCGGTCGTCTCGCCCGGGCAGCCGAGCTTGACGAGCCGCAGCCCGGGATGATCGGGGCGCAGCGCCGCGTAGACCTGGTCGGGATAACCCTCCCCGGTCTCGACGCTCATGCCCGCCGCGTTCGGCTGGACTCCTTGCGACAGCGAGTCGCCCAGAGCCAGGTAGTAACTGGCCGGACCCGGCCTGGCCGGCCCGGAGCACGCCGTGACCGCCGCCACCATGGCGACGGCGAGCACGATGCGGACAAGGACCATAGCCAGTTCCCCGGGATCGACTATAGGTCGGGGCCGCTGCGATCCTGGCCGATCTGGTCATCCGTATCGGCGCAGTTCATGGAAGAAGTCCTCGATGATGTGCAGCCCGCCGGTGCGCGCCACCTCGTCGTAGACGTACCTACCGACCGCCAGGTCGAGTACTCCGAGCCCGAACGGTGAGAACACCACCGGCCGGTCTGCCGGTACCACCACCCGCCCGGCCATCACGTCGTCCAGCGTGCCGGCCAGGAAGTCCCGGTTGCCGCTCAGCTGTTCGGTCAGATGCGGCGAGGTGTCGGCCTTCAGGCAGTGCTCGACGTCGTCGACGACGTTGGTCGAGGCGAGCAGGATCTGCGGCGCCAGGTCGCGCAGTGACACGTGCAGAACCAGTGGATTGTGCTCGAACCACTGCAGGTCGCTGACGTGCGGCTGACCGGCGACCGTGGCGAAGATCACCAGATCGCTCGAGCGGATCAGTTGCTCGGCGCGATCGTGCACGTTGATCCGGGCGGCGGTGCCCGACTGCTCCAGGTACCCGCGGAAGCCGGCCACGCTGTCGGCGGACAGGTCGTGCACACCGATCTCGTCGAACGACCAGCCGGTGCCGGTCAGGAAGGTATGGATGTAGCGGGCAATCAGGCCCACCCCGAAGAACCCGGCCCGCGCCGGTCGTGGCCGGCCGCGGCTGAGCCAGTCGGCCGCCGAGGCCGCCAGCGCGGCCGTCCTGGTCGCGCTGATGATCGAGCTCTCCAGGCAGGCAAACGGGTAGCCGGTGTCGTGGTCGTTGAGGATCAGCACGGCCGAGGCTCGCGGGATGCCCGCTGTCACGTTCGCCGGGAAGCTGGAGATCCATTTCAGGCCATCGACCCGGAGCGGGCCGCCGATCGAGGCCGGCAGCGCGATGATCCGGGCCGAAGGCCGGTCGGGAAATCGCAGGAAGTAAGACGGCGGGTTCACCGAGTCGCCGGCGCTGTGCAGCCGGTAGGTGGCCTCGACCAGCTGGACGAGTCGGCGCTCCCTGCCCTGCAGCGCCCGCCGGACCTGGGCACCACCGATGACCGCGAACGGTGGCACGATCGCCTCCGCGGTGGTCATCTGACCATCACCCCGACGGTCGCAGCGCATTCGGCCAGGCGCACCGGATCGGCCATCGCGACGAGTACCTCGCGCGGCCCGGAGAAGGGCTCCCTGCTGTGCGCGGTGCGGACGTTATCCACGAGCATCAAGTCGCCGGCCTGCCACGGCTCGCGTACCGTATTGGCGTCGTAGACCTCGTTGATCAGCTGCACGACATCCGCGCCGATCGGGTCGCCGTTGCCGAAGCGGGTGTTGAACGGCAGCCCGTCGGGACCGTACACGTCCACCAGGTACTCGCGCACCTCGGGATCCAGTGTCCGCTCGTTGAGGAAGGCGACCTGGTTGAACCAGCACCGCTGGCCGGTGCGCGGATGATGCAGCACGGCGCTGCGGCGCTGGCTGGTGCGCAGTCCGCCGTCGGGTTGCCACTCGAACTCGATCGCGTTGGCCTGGCAGTAGCTCTCGACCGCGCGACGGTCGTCGGTGCCGAACGCATCGGCGACCGACGCCCCGATGTCGTCGTTGTAGTTGCGGGTGAGCACCCAGCCCACGCGCTCGAACCGCGCGACCAGCTCGGCCGGCAGGGCGCGAAGCACGGTCGGCGCGTCAGCTACCGCGGTGGCCCCGCCCCGGGCAGGCGCAGTCAGGCACGCGAACAGCATCAGGCCGGGGAACTCGAGCCTGTAGCTCAGTTCATGGTGCATGCACATCGGCTGGTTCGCCGGCCACTTGGACGAGGAGTACAGGCCGTCGGAGTAGGCCTGGCGGGAAGCGAAGGCCTCCCTTTCGGTCATCAGGCCGGCGGCCAGCCTCCGGAAGACCGCACCGGTTTGCGCCGGATCACGCAGCCCGAGGCCGCGGACCAGGACCCAGCCGTGCTGGGCGGCGACGGCGAGCAGCGCGTCCCGGTGGTCGGCCGCCCATTGGCCAGCGTCGTGGCCGGCGTCCTCGGCCCGCAGTACCGGGAGTTGACCGGGCTGCAGGTCCACGTCTGTCAGCGAGTGCGACATGTCGATGTCCTTTCGTTGCTGTCCAGGCAGAAGCCATCGATCACCTCGGCCAGGTCGGCGAGGACGGGATGCTGGATGAGCTCCTTGAGCGACACCGCGCGGTCCAGCGAGATCGCTAGCCTCACGGCCGACAGCGACGTGCCGCCCAGGTCGAAGAAGTTGTCGTGCCGGCCGATCTGGCCCGGTGGGATGCCGAGCACGTTCGCCCACGCGGCCGCCAGCCGCTGCTCGGCGGGCGTGGCTGGCGCGTGGTAGTCCGCGGTTTCGAGTTCCGCGGCGAGCGCCGTCAGCGCCTTGTAGTCGATCTTGCTGTTGGCGGTCAGCGGCAGGCGTTCCCGCCAGTGGAAGGCCGAGGGGACCATGTACCCGGGCAGCGTCTCACCGAGCCGGTCCCGCAGGGCGTCGGCCCGCAGTGGCCGCTGGCCCGAGTAAAAGGCCACCAGGCGCTGGCCCGAGGGGGCTACCACCACCGCGCCGTCGCCGATACCCGGGACCCGCAGCAGGGTGTTCTCGATCTCGCCGATCTCGATGCGGAAGCCGCTGATCTTGACCTGGGTGTCCCGGCGGCCGAGGAACTCCAGCTTGCCATCGGGCTGCCAGCGCCCGTAGTCGCCGCCCCGGTAGAGCCGTTGCCCCGCGCGATGCGGATCGGCCATGTAGGCCAGTGCCGAGCGCTCCGGATCGTTGATGTACCCGCGGCCGACGCAGACCCCGGAAAAGACGATGAGACCGGGTGCGCCGAGCGGCACCGGTGACAGGTACTCGTCGACGACGTAAACACGCACGTTGCTGACGGGCCGGCCGAGCGGGACCCGTTCGCCCTCGGGGGCCCGGTCCATGATCTCGTGATTGGTGTCGTCCGAGGTCTCGGTCAGTCCGTAGGCGTTGACCAGCTTGATCCCGGGGTTGGCCGCGAACCAGCGCTGCGCGAGCTCCTGCTTCAGCGCCTCGCCGGTGACCGACACGTACCGCAGGTCGGGCAGTGCCCGCGGATGCTGCTCCAGGTAGGACAGCACCACTTCGAGGTACGACGGAACGACCTGGAGTACCGCGACCCGGTTGGCGGCAATCGTGTCCAGGAACCGCCGGACGTCGAGGATCACCTCCTGCTCCACCAGCAGGGTCCGCCCCCCGGCCAGCGGTCCGGACACCAGTTGCCAGAGGGAGATGTCGAAGCACTGGGGCGCGGTCTGGGCCACCACCTGCCCGTCGCCGATCTCCAGGTCGCCGATCTTGGCGTAGATGTGGTTGAGCATGCCCGCGTGCTCGCACATCGCGCCCTTGGGCTCGCCCGTGGAGCCGGAGGTGAAGTAGATGTAAGCGAGCTGATCCGGCGCGACGCTGACGCCGAGATCGTCGCCGGCCTGGTTCTCCTCGTAGGCCTCCTCGACCAGGAGAACCTGGACCCCGGGCAGCGCGTCGAGGGCCGGGCCGAGCACGTCGGTGCTGCCGGGTTCGGTCAGCACGAACCGGCACCCGGCCCGGGACAGCGTGGTCGCGATGCGATCGGCCGGGAACTGCGGCTCGATAGGCAGGTACGCTCCGCCCGCCTTGAAGACCGCGAGGACGGCGGCCATCCAGTCCAGGTTGCGCTCGGTTATCACGGCGACAACGCCTTCGCGGCGCAGTCCCCGGGCCAGCAAAGCCCGGGCCAGCCGGTTCGCGCGGGCGTTGAGCTCCCGGTAGGTCCACTGCCGGTCGCCGTGCACGGCCACGACGGCGTCCGGGTTCGCCTTCGCCCGCTGCTCGAATACCTCGTGCACCCGGCGGTCCGGCAGGTCCCGGGGTGGTCCGGCGAGCCCTTCGAGCTGGAATCGGAGTTCCTCGCTGGACAGCAGGCTCTGCCGTCCGTGCTCGGCGTCCGGATCGGCGGCGATCAGCGCGAGCGCGGTCAGGTGATAGCCGGCGATCCTCGCGGCGCAGTCTTCGCCGATCACGTCGGTCCGGTACCTGAGCCGCAGCGCGAGCCGGTTGCGGTCCGGCTGGATCCCCACCCACAGCACGGTGTCCGCGGCCAGCTTGCCGTCGCCGCCCACTAGGTCAATCACGGTCTCGAACGACGTCCCGGTCAGCCCGAGCTCACCCGCCAGGTCACCGACCGGGAAGTCCTGGTGCAGCAGCAATTCCCACTCGGCCCGGTGGGTGTCCTGCAGGACGGTCCGCCACGAGCCGGGTCCGGCCGTCAGGCGGCAGGGCAACGCCACCCCGCGCGGCGCGGCGACGTAGCCGGTCACGACCTGCGGCTCGCCCGCCAGCGCCGCGAGCACCTTGGCGTGCGCGGCGAGCAGCACCGAGCTGAACGGCACGGCCAGCTCGGCCGCCCGCAGGCGCAACGCCGCCACCAGGTCACGCGGGATCGTGGCCTCGTATCCGGCGACGCCGGGTACGGGATCGAGGGTCCACCGGGGGATCGCGGTGGCCCCGCCGGCGAGCAGTACCTCGCGCCAGTACCGGCGACCGGCTTCGGCTTCCAGGCTGGTGGTGGTCATGTCACATCTCCCTCGCCGGGTTCCCGCCCCATCGCGCGCGCGGCGGGATTTCTTCGCCTTTCATCAGGAAGGAGTCCGGCGCGAGCACCGAGCCGTCGCCCATGGTCACGCCGTAGTGGACCATCGCGCCGACCCCGAGGGTGCAGCCGCCGCCGGCCGTGCTCCGGTCAGACTTGAACGTGCCGTCCTCCTGCGAGTGGCACTGGATCTTGCTTCCCGCGTTGAGCATGACGTCATCGCCGATAGTCGTCAGGGTCCGCTCGGTCATGTAGCAGCCGTCATCGAAGACTCTCTTGCCGATCCTGACCCCCAGTCCCCGCCAGATCAGGTTCTTGAACGGGGTGCCGTCGAACATGTGCAGGTAGCCCTCCCCGGGTACCTTCCACAGGCGTTCGTGCCGCCAGAAGTACGGGTCGTAGATCGAGCAGTACTGCGGCTGGAGCCGGCGGAATCCCCGCATGGCCCGCTCCAGCAGCACGAAGTAGACCGGGGTGACCAGGACACTGGCCACGAACAGGGCCGCCATCATCAGGTCCAGGGACCCGCCGTACGCATCGAATGCGGCCAGGGCGAGGACGGTGACGATGAAGACCTGCAGCCACCTGGCGACCAGGAAAACGCCCATGGTCCGGAGGTTGTACCGGTTCTTCGCGGCCAGGCGGGCAGGCAGTTCGTCGCCGGATCTGAGATGGTCGAACCGGCTGTCGCGCTCGACTGACCGCGGGATCTCGAAGCACGGCGAGCCGAGCAAGCCCGTGCCCTCGCGGATCTCCCCATCGAGCGGGATCATCGCCTTCGTCGCGAGCAGGCAATTGTCTCCCGTCCTGCCGCCGGCCGGATAGGCGATGTTGTTCCCGATGAAATTGCGCGGCCCGATCGACACCGGGGACACGCGGAACGATGTGCTCGAGAAGTCCGCGTTCATGATCGACAACCCGTCGGCCACCATGGTCCCGCTGCCGATCTTGCTCAGGTACGGGCTCTCGTGCCCCACCTCCGTGCCGAAGTTCGACCCGGTCTGCTCCACGCGGGAAAGGTCGTAGCCGAGGCAGCGCAGGTAGTAGACGATGTAGGAACTGTCCCCGAACAGGTGCGTGAAGAACTTCACGCCGGTCATGCGCGCGATCGCCCGGTGGATCCGGTCGTGGAAACCGTAGAGCGGATAGACCACGCTCGGCTTGATGAACAGGTTCAGCATGCGAGGGACGGTGATCACGAAGACCAGCCCAACCAGGACCAAGCCGAAGAAGAACACCGCCGAGAGTTCCAGCGCTTTAACGTAGAGCGTCGGTGAGGTGATCGCGTCCATGCTCGGGTTCAGCATCTTGCCGAGCATCGGCACCGCGGTCAGCAGGAGGAATACACCCCCCTCGACCAGCGGCAGGTAAAGGAGGAATACGCAGAGCACGGTGAGGGCGCAGAACCTGACCCGGCGCAGCGTGCCGCAGCGCGCCGGCGTGACCCTGACGTAGTTCAGGTCCGTGCGCTGGGCCGGAGACCCGTGCCAGCGCTGGCCGGCGGGAACCGTCTGGCCGCTATGCAGCGCGGAAGCATGACCCAGCTGAGACACGTCCCCCATCGACGTATCGATATCGAGGACGCTCTTCTCGCCGATGAAAGCGTCGCGGCCGATCCGGACCGCACCGGTCTGTATCCAGCCGGCCTGCGCGCGGTAGCACAGGAAGAACGCGTCCTTGCGGATGACGGTCCCCGCGCCGACGGTGAGCAGGTCGGTGCACACCGGCACCTGCCGGGAGAAGATCACGGCTCCCCGCCCGATCTTGGCGCCGAGCGCCCTGAGGTACAGCACGTAGAGCGGCGAGCCGATGGTCATCAGCGCCAGCGGGTTGGACCGGACCAGCGTCTTGACGACCCAGAAGCGGACGTAGCCCAGGCTCCAGATGCGGATCTGCTGCGGCTTCCACCGGCCGATCAGCACCCATTTCGCCGCGATCGGGAGGGCGCACAGCAGGATGAATACAGTACCGCCGAACACGACCGACCGCAGGTAGACGTCGACCCAGCCCGAACTGGCCGAGATCCACTCATACGCTCGGGCGCCGAGCAGCGCGGCTACCCAGGCGTACCCGAGGAACGACAGCAGCTGGAGCGTCCCGCACAAGACGTACTCTCGCGTGCTGGCTGACGCCGCCTCCTGGGTCGGCGCCGGGACCGGCGATGCCGCCAAGGCGGGCGGGGCGTCCGCGAACGCCGTGGCCAGCTCCTGGATCGTGGGATGCCGGTAGATGTCCTTCATCGACACCGACGGCAGGTCCTCCCGTTTTCTCACCCGGGCACAGAAATGGGCCATCACCAGCGAGTCGGCGCCCAGGTCCTCGAAGAAGTGGCTAGCGACCGGCACCTGCTCCACGCCGAGCAGGTCAGCCAGCACCTCGGCCAGGATCCTCTCGGTGCCGGTCGCCGGGTCGGCGGTCAAGGCGTCAGCCGGAATTCCCGTCACGTGAGCTCCCCCGAATCAGAAGGCCACCGGGTGACCGGCTTGAACAGGCGCGTCAAAATCGCTCCGACGATGGTCGCCATCGGCGAGCACGTCCGGGCCGTAGATAGCGCGGAGCCAGTTGGCCTGGTAGAGCGTGTCGAGGTAGCGCTCGCCGAGGTCCGGGGCGATGGCCACGGCGGTGACGCCGCTCGTGTCGTGCCGCGCCAGCCAGCCCATCGCGCCGGCGACCACCGTGCCGGTGGAGCCGCCGAACAGGAATCCGTGCCGGGCCAGGTGATGACAGGCCCGGATGGTGTCCACTTCCTCGACGCGTATCACCTCGTCCACGTAGGACTCATCGAGCAACGGCGGGCGGATGGTCGCGCCCAGGCCGGGGATCATCCGGCGGCCCGGGACGCCGCCGAAGGCCACCGAGCCGACGCTGTCCACCGCGATCACCCGCACCGGCCGGTGCCACTCCCGGAAGTAGCGCGCGCACCCCATCAGGGTCCCTGTGGTACCAGCCCCGACGAACAGCACGTCCAGCCGCGGGAACTCGCGGCCGATGGCCGGCGCCGTCGTCCGGTAGTGCGCCATCCAGTTACCCGGGTTGGCGTACTGGTTGAGCCACACGTACCGGTCGTCGGACGCGCACAGCGCCCGGACGTAATCGATCCGCGCGCCGAGGAAGCCCCCGCTGGCATCCGGCTCGATGATGACGTGTACGCGGCTGCCCAGCGCCTCCATCAGCAGCCTGGTCGCCAAGTTGCAGCGCGGGTCCGTCACGCACAAGAACCGATAGCCCTTGCTCGCCGAGATCACGCTCAGCGCCACGCCAAGGTTTCCTGACGAGGACTCCACCAGGATCGACCCCGACCTCAGAACTCCTTCCCGTTCGGCGGCCTCTACCATCTCGGTCGCGGCTTTCAGCTTGATCGATCCGGCGAAGTTGAAGCCCTCGCACTTCAGGAACAGCGAACGCCCGAAAGTCGGCCGGAGGTCTATGTATAGCTCGTCCTCGTTGAACGCCTGCGGGACGGATATGACTGACACGATGTCACCCCGATCGTCAGTGAAGCGACGTGCACATGCCGGGCGAGGGTGGACGCTCTTCATGGATGCGGCTCCGGTGCCCGACCTGACCGTCCGCGCCTACCTGAGCCCGGGACACCCGGCTGTCGTCCCCGGCCGGGTTTTCCGGGCGTTGTGGCCTCTACAGTAAGGATCGAATCGTTTCATCCCCGTCTGAGGTAGGACGCGCCTACCCAGGCGGACACGCATCCCTAAGGGAATTGTTGCCGCATTCCACGTAAAGCTCCCTCTCCCAACCATAGATACGGATATCGCCCCCGTCCGGTTCCAACAACTAGCACGAAAATTGCACACCTCAGGTCAGGAACACAGGGGCCGGGATGGGTGACGCACTAAACACCAAGGCCAGACATCGGACGCGCGACCCGTTTGATGTTGACCAGGTTGGTGTACGTCGCGTTGCCGGCCGTCGAGGTGCGCCCGCAGGTTCCGCAGCCGAGCGCGAGCGACGGGGTCAGTCCGATTCCCACCTCCCCGAACGGGCCGCAAATCCCGGCTGCATCTGGCGCTTCGTTACGGCCTGCGCGACGATGGGCCCATGCGACACGAAAGCTGCGTCACCTCATTGTCCTGGATCCCGTCCGAGGCGATAACCGAAGCCGTCCCCCGGGCGGCATTCGACGTCGGATTCGCTCATTACGACGAGCCGCCGCCCGCTGAACTCGGCGACGGCGATATCGAGCAGCTGCGAGCCGCGGATCGGTTCCGCTTTGCCAACGTCTTGCGGGCCTGGATAGACGTCGACGACTCGGGCCGGATCTCCGGCTCCGGCTACTACGACGACAGCCGGGGCCTGATCGGCTTCACCACCGTCACGTTGGGCGGGCTGCATCACAGGTTCCAGGCGGTCCAGTTTCCCGATCTCCGGCGGGACCCGGAACGCGGGGAGGGATGGGTGCGGTTCGCCCAGACCACCGGCGGCCGGACCGGGGTGCCGGCGCCCCGCCGGGTCCGGCGGCGGCCGTTCGTCCAGTGGCAAGCCCCCACGGCCTGGACGACGCTATCGCTCACCTTGCACGCTGACGGTCACGCCGACTTCGACATGGCCGGGGCGAGCCGGTTTCCGAGGCACTGGCTCTACGACCGTGACGGCCAGCTGAGGCGCAAGTCCGGGCTGATCGATTTCAAGGACTGGTACACCAAGTCGTTCGGCCGTCACACCCCGTGGGGTGACCGGGATTCGCCGGCGCTGGTCACCCAGGTCGAGACCGCGCTGGAGCAAGCGCTGTCGCGGCAACTGATGCGCGGCGGGAGCAAGCCGTCCATCAGCAATATCCCGTCCGGCGCGATCCTGGTCCGGCAGGGAGAGCCCGGCACCGACGTCTACCTGATCCTCGACGGCGTGATCCGGGTCGAGCATGACGGCGAGCGGCTGGCCGAGTACGGACCGGGAGCCCTGCTCGGGGAGCGGGCCCACCTGGAGCAGGGCACCCGCACCTCCACGCTGGTGGCCGTCACGCCGACCAGGGTGGCGGCGGTGGACGCCCGGCAGCTGGAACGCTCCGCCCTGGAGGAACTGTCCGAGGGTCACCGCCGCGAAGACGCTCGCTAGGCTGCGTCACAGGTAGCCGTGTTCGCGCGCCGCCTCGATGGCGAGGCGGAGCAGGTCCGCCGCCTTGGCCCCCTGATCCTCGCCCCACGCCTGAACGGCGGCGTCGACCGTGATACGGACCGCTTCGTGCGGCGGCTGCTGCGGCGGGAGCAGCATTCCGCGGGCGTATTCGATCGCTTCGGCCACGCGCCCCGAAGCCAGGGCCACGGCCGCTAGCGGCCACAGCGCCATCCAGTCGAACCAGTAGCGGACGGGAAGCCCCCTCCACATGCCAAGAGCGGCCTGCGCGTCCGCCGCCGCCTGGTCCCCGTCGCCCGAGCGCCAGGCCACCCAGGCGCGGTTGGCGATGGCCATGGCCTCGTACTCCGGGAGCGAGGCCTCGCGTGCCTGTTCGATCACCGGGCCGATGGCCTGCCGCACCTCGTCGACGTCGCCGCGCATCCGCGCGGCCACCATCAGGTACGTGAGCGACCGCGACCGGAGCGCCGCATCGCCGCTCTGCTCGGCGTCCTGGAGGGTTCCCCGCAGCATTTCCGTTGCCTCATCCAGGTCACCGTGCCAGAGCAACGTGAACCCGAGGTTGAACCCGGCCCACCCCAGGAGCGCGGGATCGGCCTCCTGGGCTCCGGCGTAGCCGGCCCGCGCGAACTCGACGTTCTCCTCGGCCGCGCCGTACCGGTCACGGCGCAAAGACAATCCGGCGAGGCTGAGGTAGAAGCTCTTGCGCTGCTCGGCGGATCCGTGCTCCTCGACGAACGGGCGGAGCCGCTCGATAAGCCGGGTGTACCCCTCCCGGTCGTTGAGCCAGTACAGCACCCCCATCCGCTGTTCCTGGATAGTGAACCAGGACGACATCCACTCCGGCTCATCGGAGGGGGATCCGAGCGCCTGCTCGGCCAGGTCGCACTGCGTGAGTGCCTCCCGGTAGCGGTGCGCGCCGTTGTCCGCCTCGCTGCACAGGACGTGCAAGTGAGCGCGGCCGAACGGGCTGGAGGCCATGATCAGGCCCTTCTGGTAGGCCTCGATGGCCTCGTCGTAACGGCTCAGCCGGACCAGGACCTTGCCGAGGCTTTCGCAGATGGCGCTGTACGGGTCCAGGTCCGGGGTGCCGCCGAGGGCCTCGACCAGGCTAATGGCCTGGCGGTACCGCGCGATCGCCTCCTCGTTGGCGTACCGTTCCTTGGCCCGGTCCCCGGCGACGGCCAGGTGCGGGATCGCCCGTTCGGGCTGGGCGCTGTGAGCGTAGTGATAGCCGAGCAACTCCGAATACTCGAAGCGCTGGTCCGCCCGAGAGGTCTCGAGGATGGAGCCGACGCGTCCGTGCAGGTCCCTGCGGTACGCTTCCAGCATGCCGTCGTAGGCGACGTCGCGCGTCAGCGCGTGCTTGAACATGAACGTGCGGTCAGCCGGCCCGGGCCGCTCCCGGAGGAACTCCAGTCCTTTCAGCTGTTGCAGCTGAGCTTCCAGCGGCACCGCGCCGTCCCAGACCTCCTCGGCCAGGTCGAGGGAGAATTCCCGGCCGAGCACCGCGGCGAGCTGGATGGCCGCCTTCTGGTCAGCGGTCAGCCGGTCGATCCTGGCCGCCAGCACCTGCTGCACCGTCTCCGGAACGCTCGCGTCCGCTCCGCCGCCGGACTGCTCGCGGGCGGCCCGGGCCAGCTCCTCGAGGAAGAACGGGTTACCTTCCCCGCGGGTGGCGATCGCCGTGGTCTCGGCCAGGTCGCCGCCCAGTATCGAGGCCACGATGCGCTTGCTGGCCGGGGCTGACAAGGGCCGTAGCGCCAGCTGGGACGCGAAGGACTTGCCGATCCAGGGCGGCGAGTAACCGGGCCGGCAGGTGACCAGCAGCAGGACCGGGACCGACTGCAGGTCGTTGGTGAACTCGGCCAGGAAGTCCTGCGAGGTCTGGTCGATCCAGTGCAGGTCCTCGATCAGCACCACCAGGGGACGCTGCCCCGCCTCCGCCATGAGCAGCCTGCGCAGCGCCCAGAACGTGCGGGCCCGGATGACCTCCGCGTCCAGTTGCGCCAGCGCCGGGTCGCCCGCCTTCAGGCCGAACGCGTGCTGCAAGTACCGGGCCAGGGAAATGTCGAGCTCGAGCGCCTTGATCCTCAGCTCGATCTTGGCCGCGACCGCATCGGCCGCGTCATCGGCGGTGATCCCGCAGGCCTGGCGCACCACCTCAAACAGCGGCAGGTACGGGATACCGGCCCCGTAGGACAGGCAGCGGCCGACCAGCACGCCCGCGCGGGGCTCGGCTAGCTGGCGGAACTCCCAGGCGAGCCGGGACTTGCCCAGGCCCGGGTCGCCGACCAGGCCGACCACCTGACCCTCGCCGCTGGCCGCCTCGTCCAGTGCCCGGCTCAGCTCGGCCAGCTCGATGTCCCGGCCGGTGAACGGGGACAGCTCGTCACCCGCGGCGACCGGCGCCGTGCGTGCCGCTGGGCCGAGCACCCGCAGCGGGCGGACCGTCCGCTCCTTGACCTGGACCGGCGGCACCTCCTCCAGCTTGAAGTACCGGCGCACCAGGCGCGCGGTCCGCTGGCTGACCAGCACCGCGCCCGGATCGGCCGCGGCCTGCAGCCGCGCGGCCAGCACGGTGGTGTCGCCGAACGCGGTGTAGTCCACCCGCAGGTCATCGCCGATCGTCCCCACCACGACCAGGCCGCTGTTGATCCCTATCCTGATCCGCACCTCCGTGCGCGCCCCGATGCCGAGCGCGGCCAGCACCGCGCGCCGGGCGTGATCCTCGTGCGCGATCGGAGCCCCGAACAGCGCCATGAACCCGTCGCCGAGGAACTGGTTGATGGTGCCCTCGTACCGGTGCACCTCGGCCAGCGCGGCCTGGAAGAAACGGTCCACCACCTGGTGGAAGTCCTCCGGCCCCAGCCGCACGGCCAGGTCGCTGGACTGGACGATGTCGCAGAACAGCACCGTGACCTGCTTGCGCTCGCCCTCAATGGCGCCGCGGACGGCCAGGATCTGCTCGGTGATATGCCGCGGCGTGTAGCTGGCGGGCGCCTGCGCCGGCGCGCCGGCCAGCGCGCGGCCGCAGTCGGAACAAAACCGGGCTTCCGGCGGATGCAGCGCGCCGCAGGCCGCGCACGAAACACTCAGCTGTGCGCCGCACTGCGAGCAGAACCGCGCCTCACCCGGATTGTCGTGGCCGCACCCAGGGCACCGCACAGGCGATCACCCCCTGGGCCTCAGTGGGACCTGACCAGGATAACTTAGCTGCCGCTTCGGTGTTAGGTTTGCCTATCGTGCACCGGACGAGCCGACCCGATCGGTGATGAGCACCGCTCAGGAGGTTCTGCCGACCCGAAGGGTCCGGGTCACCGCGTCGTACCGGGCGCTGTTCGCCGAGCCGGTGCTGCGCCGCCTGGCGGTCGCGGATGTCTGCGCGCGGCTGCCGCAAGGCATGGTCAGCGTCACCCTGTTGCTGGTGGCGGCTCAGCAGGCCTCGATGACTGTCGCGGGCCTGGTCGTGGCCGGCTACACGCTGGGCCAGGCCGTGACGGGCCCGCTGCGGGGCAGGCTGGCGGACCGGCGCGGGCTGGCCCCGGTGGCGGCGATCTGTACCGCCGGCTATTCGCTATGTTTCCTGGCCTTGCTGGCCAGCTCACAGCTACGTGCGCCGGCTGGGCTGCTGATCGGCGCCGCGACCCTGGCCGGCCTGGTCAACCCGCCGCTCAGCCCGGGCATGCGCAGCCTCTGGTCGGCGCGCGCGGGCACCCGGCTCCGGCCGACCGCCTTCGCGCTGGACGCCGCGGTATTCGACCTGGCCTACATCACCGGCCCCGTGCTCGCCAGCGGCCTGGCGACCGGCATCGCCCCGGCCGCGGCCGTGGCCCTGCTGCTCGCCCTGACCGGCGCCGCGGTGGTCATCATCGGCGTGCACTCGCGCCGGCCGCGGCCAGCGCAAGAAAAGCGCTCGCTGATGGGGCCGCTGCGCTCGGCCGCGCTCCGCGAGCTGCTGGTTACCGCGGCTCTCACCAACGCCGCCCTCAGCGCGACCGAGGTGGCGCTCATCGCGTACGCCCGCCATCACCATGCCCTGTGGGCGTCGGGCCCGCTGCTGGCGGGGGTCTCGATCGGCAGTATCGCGGGCAGTCTGCTGCTCGGCGCCCGAGCGTCCCGAGTTGCCGACGGCCGATTGCCCCGCCTGCTGGTCGGGTACACCGCCGGGCTCGTGGTGCTGACCGCCGCCAGCCTGTTTGCCCCGCTGCTCGCCGTCGCCGCGCCGCTGGCCGGCCTGTGCCTCGGCCCCACCCTGGCCACCTTGTTCGGCGCGGCGGCCGGCGCCGCGCCGCGCGGCAGCGGGACCGAGACGCA
>JASIGD010000389.1 GCA_030045295.1 Streptosporangiaceae bacterium | reverse complement strand
TGGGCAGGTAAGCGTGCAGGGCAGCGAGGTCGGAGACCGAGTCGAGACGGCGGTGCTTGTCGTCCGCGGTATACCAACGCTTGCCGTAGCCCGTCGAGCCGCGGACGTTCGGGACCAGGACGGTGTGACCGGCGGCGGCGAGCGCTTGGACGACCGCGTCGAAATCCTGCCGGGCCTGTACCTCGGGACCGCCGTGCACGACCAGGACCGCGCTCCCGGCCAGGTCTGCGTGATCTGGCTTGCGTTGATCTGGATGCCGGTAGACGCGGCAAGGCACCATCTCGCCGTCGGCTGTCGGCACCCGATGCTGCTCCGGGAGAACCGGGGCCTCAGCGCCGAACGCGCGCGCCGAATGGGTGAGCCTGCGCACCTGGTTTCCGCCGGTGCTTGCGTCGGGGGACCCGACATCGAGGAGCAGCGCGTCGCCCGGGAGCTCGGGGCTGCTGATCGACAAGGCGATACTCCGGGAATCCGGCGCCCATTTGGGGTGGGCGAGCCGGGGACTGTTGATCGTGCCGACGGCCGGCAGCGGCAGGTCGCGGATCCTGCGGCCGGCGCCGGCTGCTTGATAAAGGGCCAGCTCCGAGGCGCCGTCGTCGTTGCGCTCGACGAGCAGCGTAGCGCCGTCCGGCGAGAGCCAGCCGGTCAGGTCGGCGGTGTCGTCGGTGACTAGCCAGGTCAGCTGCTGCTTGGCCAGATCGTAACGTGCCACCGCGATGAACTCGCGGTCGTTGTTGGAGCTGAAGATCAAGGCGTCGCTGCCCGGCGCCCAGGCCAGAGCGCGGTTTATCGCCGACGCGTCGGGCGGGGTCACCAGCGTCACCTGCTCGCCGTCCGGCGGGATGGTCAGGTCGACCAGGGCGACATGGTCGGCGGCGGCGGTGACGGGGGACGCGACTGTCAGCGCAAGCCACCTGCCGTCGGGGGAGATGAGTGCTTCTTCGAACCTGTGGTCACCGAGATTGATGGTCCGCTCGGTGCCGCCGGCCAGGTCGCGGATCACCGGGTCGAAGGCGACGCCATTCCGGCGATTGGTCAGGTAGCAGATCCGGCCGGGCGCCACGTCGGTGAGCGTATGGATGTACCGCGGGTCACGCACCAGCGGCTCCAGGTCATCCTCGGTCGCGGCGTTTTCCCTGGGCAGCCTGAGCAGAGACAGCTGGGAACGTTCATTGCCGCCCTCGTCGTGCGACACGATCACCGTGCGCTCCCCGGGCACGTACCGTCCGGTGCACGCGCCCGGCAGTGCGGTAAGCGGCGTCACAACGCCATCGCCGGCGATCTCGATCAGCTGCGTGCAGCCGGTCTCATCGCTGCCGGCCAGCACCCGGCCGGACCCGTCGACATCGAAAGCCTGGAATAGCCGGGTTTCAAGCAGGCGATTCAGGTCAAGGCGCATGAAATGCACGTTGCCACACAACCAGGCAAATTGCACAGCCGCTTACCGGCAATTACGCGATGAGCACCAGCGCCTGCCCGTTGAGGCGGGTGAATTGCACGGCCGGGCCGAGAAAGCTGCCGGTAAAGAAGTCGAAAGCTACAACGTGGTCTTCCCCCGTGCAGTACAGGTGACCGCCTGGACCGAATCTCAGTCCTCGCGGCCTGCGGAATCCGACGGAGCGTTCCGCCCTGAGGACACGCACGAGATGCCCGGTGGCCGGGTCATATTCGCGCACGCTCGTCACGGCGTCCGCAGCGCCGAACGGCCATTCGCTGGCGACGACGAGGTTCCCGCCGGGAGCGATCGTCAGGTCAAGAGGGCTCAGCTCGGGGTCGGTGACCAGGCGAGGCGTGCGCAGTGTTCCGGCGTGGTCGAACACGAGGACGGTGTTCTCGCCTTCTCCGGAGGGTCCGATTCCTGACGCGAGGTAGAGCCGGCCGTCGCCTCCGAAGCCGAACCCGCGCGGGAACGGGACGACGTCGTCTGGGAGAAGGCTTTCCGCCTCCCCGTCCAGGGCAGCAGGCAGGGCCAGTATCGTGCGTCGGCGGCGCGAGCCGATGTAGTACCGGCCATCGGGCCCGAACGTGCCGCCTCCTGGGTCGAGTCGGGGTATCCGTCCTGAGTCGCGCACAACGTGTCCGTGCTGATCAAGCGCCAGGATACGGTCGTCGCCGCTGTTCAGGTAGACGAGCGCGCCCGATGGGTCAAGAGATAGGCCACGCGGATCGGCGATCCGCGCATCGTTGCTGAAAGGCCCAAGAAATTCGCCCTCGGGACCGAAGCCCAGTAGCGCGCCGAAGCCGTTGCCGTTCGCTCCGCTGGCGCTGGTGACAAGGATGCGCATAACCACTGGCCTTAATTTGAGCGCGGCCATATGCCGGACGACGAGACGGGTGCCCGACGGGTGGTGCCCGCAGTTCGCGGTTCCCGACGCACAGGTACTTCCGGCTGGCACCGATGCCTCGTTGAGCGTGCCCGCGGCGGAGTTGTTCACCATGTCGAGAGCTCAGCTTAGCCCTGGGCTGCCGCCGGCCCGGAGTAGGGATAGACGCAGCCGCCGGGCTCGGAGCAGGTCAGCGTGCCTTTCGACGGTCCGCAACTGCACCTAGCAGCGGGTACAGGAGGATTCCGGCACCAAAACCTGTGCTCGCGAGACCATGCCTGATGCCGGGTTTGTGGCGGGCGACCGATGGAAGAGCGCGCCCTGCGGCTTACGCTCGGGGACGGGGCAGGCATCAAGAGATCATCAGCCCGGCGGCGAGCCGCGACCAGGTCAGCCGCGCGGCGGCCTCGGGCCCGGCCCTGGTCCCCAGGCCAACTGGGATCACCAGCACTGCAGAGTTGTCACTATCTCGCCGGGAGGTGCGCGCTCATGAAGGAAACGGCGTCAGCTTCGCTGTCGGCTCTAGGTATCTGCCTTGAAGAGTATGACTACCCGTATCCTGTCCGGTTCCTGTCGGCAAGTAGTGACCTGCAGTCGGTCGCGATGGCGTATATGGATGTCCCGCCGAGCGCGGAGCCGAACGGGATGACGGTCGTGCTGGTGCACGGCAAGGCGTTCGGCTGTTATTACTTCCAGAACGTGATAGAGGCGCTGGCCGGGGCCGGGTACCGGGTGGTCGCGCCAGATCAGATCGGCTGGGGCAAGTCATCCAAGCCTGACATTCATTACAGCTTCCAGCTGCTGGCGGCCAATACCGCGGCGCTGCTGGATCATCTCGGCGTCGGGCCGGTCGCGGTGCTGGGCCACTCGACCGGCGGGATGACCGCGGTGCGCTTCACGCTGATGTATCCCGATCGCGTGACGCACCTGGTCCTGGAGGATCCGCTGGGCCTGGCCGATTACCGGACCGATATTCCGCCGCAATCGGAGGAGACGCTTTACCAGCACGAATTGCACTGGACCGACCCGGCCACGATCCGCGGCTACGTGCAGGGATACTTCGTCAATCCCGACCCCAACGTATGGGAACCACTGGCGGACGTCCTGGTCCGGGTGACGCTCAGCGCCGAGTATCCGCGGTGGGCGCGGGCCGCGGCGCTCACCTTCCAGATGATCTACCAGCAGCCGGTCCGCTATGAGTATCAGCGGCTCGCGCCGCCGGTGCTGCTCGTCGTGGGAGCCGAAGACCACGTCGTTCCGCTCGGCCAATACGCCGCCCCGGCCGACGCCGCCCGGCTGGGCGACTTCGTAGCGCTTTCCGCGGCGGCCGCCCAGGATATTCCCCGCTGCACGCGGGTGGTGGTGCCAGACTGCGGGCATATCCCGCACCTGGAGCATCCGAGCCAGTTCCTGGCCCAACTGCTGCCGTTCCTCGCGGGCTAGCGTGATCTTCCCCGGCCGCTGAAATTGACAGGCTCGTGACGGAGCCTGTCATGATCGGGGAAGGCTTCGCCGCCGCCCCGCATCAGTGGAGGGTGCCGCACCATGACGTTCCAGATCCGCCATCTGAGCCCGGCCGACTACCCGCTGGTGATCTCGGTCGTCGACCAATGGTGGGGCGGCCGTCCAATGGCGGGCAAGCTTCCGCGGCTCTTCTTCGAGCACTTCACCGACACCAGTTTCGCGGCTGAACGCGACGGCAGGCTGGCGGGTTTCCTGGCCGGTTTCATCTCCCAGTCCCGGCCTGGTGAGGCCTACATTCACTTTGTCGGCGTGGATCAGGCCGAGCGCGGCGGCGGCGCCGGCCGGCTGCTCTACGAGGCATTCTTCCGGGCCGCCGAGGCTCGCGGCTGCATCCTGGTCCGCGCGGTCACTTCCCCGGTGAACCGCGGGTCGGTCGCGTTTCACCAGCGGATGGGTTTTCAGCTGGAGCCCGGCGACGCAGAGGTCGACGGCATCCCGGTTTCCTCTGGCTATGACGGCCCGGGCAGCGACCGGGTGCGCTTCCTTCGGATCCTGCGCGGCCCTTGACTTTCTCCTCGTTTGTTTCAGCAGCGTAAGGGGCGACCCGGCGTGCTCTCCCAGAACGGCGACGCCGCGGCATCCTTCGCACCCGATCCGGCAGCCTCCTCACCGGATCGCCCCCGCCGGCCCACAGGGCCAGTCTGTCGCTGGCCGGCTTCGGCGAGGCTGGTGTCGTGACCGCAGCAGGCGGTCTCGAATCGGGCGGCGCCACCACGCGGCCATTTTGTTGTTCCTCAGGTCTCGACTTCTAGCTGCGCCCGGTCGAGGATTATGATCCGGCCTCGTCCCAGCCGCAGCGTGCCACGCCGCTCTTCCTCCCTGAGAACCCGGTTCAGCGTCGGTCGGGTTGTCCCCGCGAGCTGCGCCAGCTCCTCCTGGGTAAGGTCGACCTCGATGACCTGCGAACCCCTGTCGTAGACCTGCGCGAGAGTGTCGAGGCGCCGCCGGATCCGCACCTCGACGGGAAGATGGAAAGCTTCCACCAGCTGAGCGTCGAGCCGCCGCACCGTCGCGGCCAGGCTCTTGACCAGGAACTCGGTGACCGAGGGATGCTGCCGCCGGAGTTCCGCGAAGTCGCGGCGGAACAGGGCCAGGGCTGCCACCGGCTCGACCGCCTGGACCGTGGCCGTCCGGTGCTCGTCGTCTCCGACAAGCGCGAGTTCTCCCACGGCCGAGCCGGGACCGAGCACGGCCACGGTTACCAGGGCGCCCTCAGGCGTGCTGATCCGCACCGCCACCTTCCCCCTCTCGACGAGGTAGACGCTCTCGGCACGTTCACCCTCGTGGAACAAGATCGCGCCCCGCGCCAGGCGTATACGGCGAGCGGAGCCGAGGATCCGGTCGACGCTTTCCGGGGCGAGACCGTCGAACAACGCCCACTGCATGCAGCCCTCCTTGCCTGGCGCCCTGGTCAGCGCGAGCGTACCGCCGCCGCCGGTAGCACGTCTTCGATGGTGTATGGCTAAGTTCACGAGGCCGTATCATCCCGGGCACGGACGCCTAGCCAGGCTCCGCCAGCTAAATGCAGAAGGGCCAGCTCAAGCGACCTCCGGTCCTTCGAGGCTACAGGTTCCGGCCCCCGTCTCCCGAGCCACCGGCCGCGAACACGTCAAGCGGCCGGCCCCGCGGTGCGCGAGGCCGCCGGGCCGCGTCCAAGACCGCCCCGCCAGGCTAATCCGGCGGGGCGGTCTTGGGCGTACAAGTCCTGCTGGTGCGGGTCAAGCCCCCATCAGCCACATGCCGGCCGAAGCCGGAAGGACGCGCTCAGCCTCTGTCAGGTCGGCCTGCGGGCCGGGCTGCGGGAAGCGGTTAGAGCGGGCCATGGCCCCTCCAGCGCTGGTCAGCTCATCATTGAGGTACCGGAAGGCGCGGAACGGGGCGGTCAGCCAATGGGTCAAGGAGCGGCGGGGCTGCGTGGTCGTCATGGCGATCACCTTTATCTGTACTGGGACCGGGTGCCGGACGGGCCGCCCCAGGGGGTCTGGGACTGAGACCGATCGTCCCGGATCACGGCGATTGCATCTGTGTCCCGCCCGACACAACTGGTGTGCGCCACGTCACATCCAGGGGTGCGATGATCAACGCCGGCCTTCTGGCCGGGGCGCCTGGTCCTGGTGCGGCGCGGGCGCGACCGGTCCGTCGCAGGGCAGCGGTCCGTCGCAGGGCAGCGGTCCGTCGCCCGACAGCGGTGGGGGAGGGCGCGAGACGGTCACAGAGGGCGGCGGCCCCAGGCCGCGATGGTGGCCTGGGACATGAACCGGAACCGGGGATCGCCGCACATCTCGACGACCTGATCGACTTCGGCCGCGGTGACCAGTCCCGAGTCGGCCAGTTCGTCCCGGAGCTGGGTCAAGGTGAGCTGCCAGACCCGTCCGCCGGGCTGGCCGCCCTGCCAGATGGCCAGCCGCCCCTGGCACCCGGTGTCCATCAGGCCTGCCTCGGCCAGGTCCCCGGCCAGACGTCGGCCGCGGAACGGGTCGAAGGCGTGCCGCTCGGCCAGCACGGCGTGATGGGCGTGGATGACCCGGGTAAAGAGCTCGCAGGCGGCCGGGCCCAGCCGCGGCTCGGGCGCGAGGGTCAGGAAGTCCATCTCTTCGATGTGCAGCCACCCGCCCGGCCTCAGGGCGGCGGCCATCCGGGCCAGCCCGGCCTGCGGGTCAGCTAGCCAGGCCAACAGCAGCCTGGCGTGCACCAGGTCGAAGCCGGCCTCCGGGAGCGGGTCACCGACAATGTCGTGGACACGTACCTCCAGGCAAGGGTGATCCAGGCCGCGCAGAACGGTAATGTCCAGGTCGGTGGCCAGCACGAACCCCTCGGGGGCGACCCGCCCGGCCAGCCAGGCGGCGACCGAGCCGCCGCCCGCACCCACCTCCAGGCACCGCCACCCCGAACCGGCGCCGAGCGCCGCCAGCGCGGTGAAGGTCCCCTCGTCCAGTAGTTCGGCGAGCAGCCGCAGCCGCTCGGGCTGCACCGGCCGCTGGTTGCCGAACGCATACGTGCCGGGATCCGGGGCGACCGGGCCGCCGGTGCCAGCCCGAGCCGCGCCCGGGATGGCCTGGCCCGGACCGCCAGTGGCGCTGTTCATCGTGATGGCTCCGGTGCTCGATAACTGGCCGACGGCGAGGCAGGCCGCCGCCGGGGCGGTGAGGTGGGCCGTCAGAACTGCTCTCATCCCAGTCTTCGCGCGGCTGGCCATCACCCCGCGCCTGCTGGCCGACGTTACGGCCCGGGCCTGCCGCCGTCAAGGGGGCCGACTAAGCCGCTCGCCGGGGAGCGCCGGGCGGTCAAGAACAGCTCGATCAGCTCGCGGGTGGTGGTGGCGTCCTCCGCGGCCTTGTCGTCGCGCCAACGCCCGGTGAACCGGGGAAACCGCATGGCCAGCCCGGCGTCCGGCTCGATCTGGCCCCAGGCCGCGGGGTAGTTCGGCGACAGGGTGAGCTCGGCGGACAAGATCTCCAGCACCAGCTTGGGTTCGAACCACACGTCCGGTTCGGCGCGGGCGTCTACCCGGGAAGATTTCTCCGAACGGGCCACAGGTGCAAGCCGCCGGTGCAGGGCGGCCAGGTCGGCGTCGGTGAACCCGGCGCCGCACTTGGTCACCGCGCGGAACACGTCGCCGTCCGGGTCGTAGGCGGCCAGCAGCACAGCGCCGTAGACGCCGGTACGGCGCCCCCGCCCGGCGAACGCGCCGACGACCACCAGGTCGACGGTGTCGGACAGCTCGGTGCGGTAATCCCGCTTGAGCTTGATCCACTGCCAGCCGCGCGCGCCGGCCTGATACACCGAGCCGGGCCCGGTCGACTTGCACACCAGCCCCTCGCATCCGTCGGTGACCGCCTGCTGGAACGCCGCCTCCAGCCCGGCCGGGTCGGTGACCTCGGTGACCGTGGTCAGCCGCAGCCGGGGCGCGAGGGTGATCGCCGCGGCCAGAGCGGCCCGTCGCTCCGGGTACGGCAGCCGGGTCAGGTCCTGGCCGTCCGCGTACAGCAGCTCGAAGCAGAACAGCCCCACGGGCACATCCCGGACCGCCTGGTCGATGCCGTACTTGCGCCGCCGCAGCATGACCTCGCCGAACGGCCGTAGCTCGCCCGCGGCCGCGTCGAACGCGACGACCTCGCCCTCGACGATCGCCTCGCGCGGCCCCAGCCCCCCCGCCAGCAGTTCGACGACGTCGGGGAACTGAACCGATATCTCCTCCAGCCGCCGGGTGAACAGCTCGATCGCCCCGTCCGCGGTCCGGTGCGCCTGCACCCGGACCCCGTCGTACTTGTACTCGGCCGCGCACCGCCCGCCCAGCTTGGCCAGGATCTGGTCGGCCTCGGACAGCCGCTGGGCCAGCATGACCCGTACCGGGCTGCCCGGCCGGACCCGCAGCTCCGCCACGGCGGCCAGCCCGCCGCCGACCAGCGTGGCGGCGACCTTGCCGAGGTCGCAGCAGATGTTGTAGCCGCGCTCCAGCACCGGCCGGGAGGCCCGGCCGCCCGCGTACACCTGCGCCAGCGCGTCCAAGATGGTGGGTGTGCCGACGCCCAGCCGCAGGTTCCCGGTGACCAGGCGCAGCAGGTAGCGCGCCTCCAGCGGGGTGGCGCGGGTCAGCAGCCCGGCCAGCAGCTCCAGCTTCCGGCCCTGCGAGCCCGTTCCCTCGGCCACCGCGATCCGCCGCAGCGTACCCACCACCTCGGCGACCTCCAGGGTGGCCGGCCGCACGGCAGCGGTCGCCGCCAGCAACTGCTCGGCGGCCTGGCCCAGGTCGCCGGCCTCCCGCACCCGGGCAGCCACCTGCGCGACGTCGGTATCGGTGGCCGCGGCGAGCGCACGGATCGCCATCTTCTCGGCCAGGCCGAGGTCCATCCCGGCGAACTCCGGCGCGATCAGCCCCTGGCCCAGGTAGCAAACCGTCGGCAGCAGGCGGGCCGGTGTCTGGGCCACCAGCGCGGCCAGCCGCTCGATAAGCGCCAGCCGCCCGCTGACCCGCTCCAGGTCACGGTAGGCCTCGGCCACCGTCTGGTACTTCACGTTCGTCCCGCGCGGTTCGGGCTCATCCCACGATTGTCCCAGATGGGTATCGTTGGGCCCGTCGCGCTGACGCCGGAAACAGCCGGCTCCCCGATCTCCCATCTGGAGGCTCGTGATGCGGTTCACCAAGCTCGGGCACTCGTGCGTCAGGCTGGAGAAGGACGGTGCCACCCTGGTCATCGACCCAGGCTCGTTCAGCGACGCGAACGCGGCGCTGGACGGAGCCACCGCGGTGCTGGTCACCCACGAGCACCCGGACCACCTTGACGCGGACGCGATACGCGCCGGGCTTTCCAGCGACCCGGACCTGACCCTCTGGGCCAACCGGTCCATCTGCGCGCAGTTCGCCGAGTTCGGCGCGCGCGTCCGCGAGGTCCGCCACGGGGACGCCCTGGAGGTCGCGGGTTTCTCGGTGCACGTCTACGGCGTCGATCACGCCCTGATCCACCAGGACATCCCGCTGGTCATCAACACGGGTTTCCTGGTCCAGAGCGAGCTGTTCCACCCGGGCGACTCGTACACCGTCCCCGAAGAGCCGGTCCGGACCCTGCTGCTGCCGATCAGCGCGCCGTGGCTGAAGGCCGGGGAGATGATCGATTACTTCCGCCAGGTCGCTCCGGCCCGCGGCTACGCCATCCACGACGCGATCCTGAACGACAACGGCCTGGGCCTTATGACCAGGATGATGTCGGTGGCCGCGGCCCCCAGCGGCGCGCCAGTGGCCAGGCTCGAACCTGGCACCACCCTGGAGCTGTGACCGTCCCGGTCACGCTCATTTGAGCAGCTTCTGCACCTCGCGGAACTGCGGGTGCTGCGCGTCGCGCAGCCATTCGAACAACACCATCTCAGACGTCACGATCTCCGCGCCGTGCCGCCTGGCCCGGTCGATCCCGGCCGCCCGGTCACCCGGATCCCGCGAGCCGACGGCGTCCGCCGCCACGATCACCCGGTGCCCGGAAGCCAGCAGGCCAAGCGCCGTCTGCAGGACGCAGACGTGCGCCTCGCACCCCGCGAGGACGATCTGGCTGGCCCCGGCGGGCAGCAGCTGGGCGAAGCCCGGATGTCCCGTCGCCGAGAACGTCGTCTTGGCCAGGACCACCTGCGGGTAGGCGGCCAGCGGCGGCACCGTGGGGCCAAGGCCCGCCGGGTGCTGCTCGGTCGCGCGCACCGGCACCCCCAGCAGCTGCGCCGCCGCCGCGAGCCGGACGGCCCGCGCCACCATCGTCTCGTTGTCGTCGATGACGGGCACAAGCCGCTGCTGCAGGTCGATCAGGAGCAGGACGGCACCCTCGGTGGTGACCAGCACGCCACCGACGATACGCTACGCGCCCGCCTCGCCGCCGAGCGCTCGAAGCTCCCCGCTCACCGTCACGCCCTGCTCGGCGCGCACCAGCACGAACCCGGTGAATCCCGCCGTCTCCAGCCGCCTCAGCTGCGCGCCGAACTTCCCGCTCCGCCGGATCGTCTCGACCACCCGCTCGGGCCCGACCGCGCCGCGCATCTCCCGGGCCACCGCCAGCGCGTCCGCGATCGGCACGTCAGGCTCCACGAGCACCGCCACCGCGTCCCGCGTCGGCCGCCGCGACAGCAGGTCCACGATCCGCTCGAACCCGATCGAGAACCCGCACGCCGGGACGTCGTACCCCAGGGACCGTCCGATCAGCTTGTCGTACCGCCCGCCGCCGGCCACCGACGAGCTCATGTCCGGGTGGGTGACCTCGAAGACCTGCCCGGTGTAGTACCCCATCCCGCGCACCAGCGTCGGATCGAACCGCCAGCTCAGCGGGCGCTCCGCAGCCAGCCGGTCCAGGCAGGAGGCGGTCGTCGACAGGTCGTCGATCACCGATCCGGGCAGTTTGGGCAGGCTGTCGCTCAGCGCCGTGGCCAGCGTGGGCGCGGAAACGTCCATCAGCCCCGAGATCTTGTCCTGCACGGCCGAAACCGTAGCCTCGCCGAACCCCAGCTCCAGCAACTCGGCGCGAACGCCGTCCCATCCGATCTTGTCGAGCCTGTCCAGGGCGATGAAGAACGCATCCTGCGACTCCTCCGGGACTCCGGTGTCAGCCGCCAGCGCCGAAAGGAACCGCCGGTCCGACAGCCTGATCGTCGTCCCGGTCAGCCCGATCGCGGCCAGCGCTTCACTGGTGGCCTCGATCAGCTCCCCCTCGGCCAGCACGGTCGGCTCGCCGATCATGTCGATGTCGCACTGGTAGAACTGCCGGTACCGGCCCCGCTGCGGACGCTCCGCCCGCCATACCGGTCCCACCTGCAACGACCGGAACGGAGACGGCAGCGACGCGTGGTTGTTCCCGTAGAACCGGGTCAGCGGCACCGTCAGGTCATACCGGAGCCCGAGGTCAACGAGTTCCCGGACCGGAGTACCGGCCGGGACCTGCGGGGGCAGCCCCCGCCGCAGCACCTGGTAGATCAGCTTCTCGTTGTCCGCGCCCTCCCCGGTTTGCAGCCGGCCGATGTTCTCCAGCGCCGGAGTCTCGATCCGCTGATACCCGAACCGCCGGTACACCGCCACGATCGACTCGAGCACGTGGTCACGGACCGCGACGTCGGCGGGCAGCAGGTCCCGCATCCCCCTGGCCGGACTGTTGTCGATTCTCATCCAGGCCTTCCTGTCAACGGTGCCGGGCACGAAGGCCGCCCGCAGCGGCGGCACATGCCATGGTACGGGCCACCGCCCGAGTAAGCGTTTGCTAGCCCGCTCGGGCCGGGGCGCAACCGATGAACCCCTTATTCCGAACGGGCCGTGGTTTCTCTCGCTGCTGCCGTGCCACCCGCCGGGATGGCCGCGCCCGCCGGGTCCTGCTGCTGACGGGCCAGGACCAACGCTCCTGCCTGGAAGCCGACGGCCACGCACAGCACCGCGGGCATCAGCACGTCACGCACGCCGGGCACCCAGCCGGACGCCATGCTGCTGGCGCTGAGGCCGCCGAGGATCCCGTACAGGACCGCGCCGGCGGCGGGCCAGGCGAACAGCCCCGCGCGCTTGGGAACCCAGTAGCAGTGCTCGTGGGAGCCGAAGTGGATCGGTATCCGCGCATCGGCCGGCCAGGCGACGGCGGCCCATACCGACGCTGCGATCATCGCCAGCAGGAATACCCCGCCGGCCGCCAGCGACGTCACCACCGGGCCAGGCTATCGGATCAGCCAGCGGCCGGCCGGGTTAGCGCATACTTCACCGGGCCGGGGTTGCCGCCGCGTCGAGGGCGTGCCTACGGTGGAGGCTCAAACCGCGTCGGGTAACTCGAGGGAGAGAAGACCCATGTCAGAGTTCATGCACGATGCCGAGCAGATGGCCGGCGAGCACTCCGACGTCGTAGACAAGGGTGTCCAGGAAGCCGGGCAGACGGCCGAGGACAAGACGGGCGGCAAGTTCGACAGCGAGATTCAGGGGGCGGAAAAGCAAGCCGAGGGGGATATCGGCGGGGGCCAGGGCAACCAAGGCAACCAGGGCGGAAATCAAAATCAGTAAAGGAGCACCGAGACCTCGCCGAATCGAGGCCAGCACGATGTTGGGGCGCCGCTAGCGGCGCCCCTCGCTTGTTACTCTTCGGTCTTGTCTTCAATCGGGGCGTCGGGCGCGTTGTGCTTGACCGACTCGATCCCCTTGATCGCCGATTCTTTGCTCTCGTAGTGCTGGCTCGTGGCGATGACCTGCCCGTTGGCCGCGTGCAGGTTGAAGTGGAATTTACCCGTACCGCCCTTCTCCAGGACGAACTTTCCGCTCATGAGCGTGCCTCCCGTACTGCGCGCATCGTCGGCCCGGCAAATATAACGGCAGTGTAACGGCGCGGTTCCGCGGCCGGCAATACCGGGCGGCCCGGATCGCCACCAGCGCGGCACCTAGGCTGTGATCGTGCCGAACTCGCTTGTCTCTCCGCCGGTCAGGTCCCTACTCGACCGGTTGTTCCGGGCCGCCGAACAGGACCATGCCCGCCGGGCCGACGTGGCCGGGCGCTATCCGAACGGGTTCGCCACGGCATCGGCGCGCGAGCAAGCCGACGCCTACGAGCAGATGTACATCCCGGTCTCGCCCGAAGCCGGTCGGCTCCTCTACGCGCTGGTCAGGGCCGGCCGCCCGGCCACGGTAGTGGAGTTCGGCACGTCGTTCGGCATCTCGACCGTGCACCTGGCCGCGGCCGTTCGCGATAACGGCGCCGGCCACGTCGTGAGTACCGAGCTGAGCACGGCCAAGGTCGCCCGGGCTCGTGCGAACGTTGCCGAAGCCGGTCTCGCGGACCAGGTCACGATCCTGGCCGGCGACGCGCTGGAGACCCTCGCCGACCTCACCGATCCGGTCGGGTTCGTCCTCCTGGACGGCTGGAAGGACCTCTATCTTCCGGTCCTGCGCCTGCTGGAGCCGCGCCTGGTCGCCGGCGCCCTCGTCGTAGCCGACGACACGATCTCCATGGCCGCCGAGATGCGCGACTACCTGACCTACGTCCGGGACCCGGCCCGCGGCTACCTGTCCATAGCCTTCCCCGAGTCCGACGGCCTGGAGATCAGCTGTCTCGTGTTACGCGGCGGACCGCCCGCAGGACGCTGTCCCTGACGGTCACGGGCCGGCCCTCCGGGTCGGTCATCGTCCGCCCGGCGGCGGCGGTGACGAAGATCTCCCATTCGCCGGGATCAAGCGCGGCGGCCAGCTGCTCGGCGGCCGGGAACGCGTGAGCCCGGCCGGCTGGTCCCAGCCTGGCGTGCAGATCGTCTGGATCGTGCCCCACCACCAGCAGCGTGCCGCCCGGCCGCACCGCGGCGGCGAGTCTGCGGTGCATCGACTCGAGCTCGCCGTCCGGCAGATACATGTACTGCGCGGAGACCAGGTCAAACCGCCGTGGACGCGGGTCCCAGGAGCGCATGTCTTCGTGCCGCCAGGTGATTCGCCGGGCGATTTCCTCGCCCCGGGCCGCCGCGTGGCCGGCTGCCCTGTCCAGGGCTACGGTCGATACGTCTACCGCGGTGACGGTCCAGCCCTGACCGGCCAGCCAGATGGCATCGGCTCCCTCGCCGCTGCCGACCTCCAGCGCCTCGCCCGGCCTGAGGCCGGCCGCCTGGGCTACCAGCTGCGGGTTGGGCTGGCCGCTCCAGAGCTTGCCGGCCGAGCGGTAGCGGTCATCCCAGAACTCCTGGGTGAACTGGATAGTGTCGCCGGGGGAAGGAGAATGGTCGTGATCCACTTGACCACCATACGAAGTCCTCGACCGGGCCGGCCGCGGCGCCGACCCGGATCACCCCGGGCGGCACGCAGGGGCAGCGGGGCGGAACCACCGCTCGTTCGGCCAAAATGACCAACCGCAGGCGGAGCGGCGCGGGCGGGCCGTGCGGCCCGGGCCGACGCGGGACCTCCGGGCCGGGTGAGCCGCGACGTGCAGGTCGTTGAGCTTTCCAATCATCCCGGCGACATGCTGGACGACGTGTCGCGGCGGCGGGCGGCGGCGCAGAAGCGGGCGCTGGCTGGATACCAGGACGAGCTCATCCGGTACCAGGCCCGCGTCCAGACGGTCCGGGTCAAGCGCGACCGGGCGCGCGCGCAGCACAGCTGGTGGGCGTGGCTGCGGCTGTCGCTCGGCGTGTGGGCCGAGAAGCGGCGAGTGCCACCTCAGCCGGCCGTGGACGCCGATCCGACCGACGCCGAGGAGAAGATCAGGGCCGGGATCGCGGGTGAGCAGCTGGTCGCGGTCGAGCTGGGGCGCGCCCTGGGCGACGACTGGACGCTGCTGCGCGGGTACCGCAACCGGCGCGGTGAGATCGACCATCTTCTCCTCGGCCCGCGCGGGCTGCTCGCCATCGAGGTGAAGAACATCAACGCCACCGTGCAGATCGACGGTGACCGCTGGCGCGCCGACAAGTACGACAACTACGGGAACCTCGTCGAGCAGCGGCCGATCACCGACCGGAAGGGTCGCTCGCCGAGCGAGCAGCTCAACGAGTCAGCCAGCGAGCTGGAACGGTTCCTGCACGAGCGCGGCCAGCGGGTCACGGTCCGGCGGGTGGTCGTGCTCACCCACCGCCGGTCCAGGCTGGGCGCCACTCGGGATCTCACCGTCCAGGTCGGGACGTCGGTCGGCTACGTGCTGGGCCTGCTGGGCGAGTCGGCCGATGAGCTCGGCGCGGCGGAGCGGGCCGAGATCGAGCGTCTCATCCGGCGCGACCATGATTTCCACTCGGCGAGCCGCCGTCGCGGTCAGCGTGGCCGGCGGCCGCCTGCCCGGTGACCTGGTTGTCGCGATGGCCCTGCCCCGGCGCCGGTCAGTAAGCGCCCGCCCTACCGTCCCGGCGGGGGCGCCAGGTCGGCGCGGCCGGTGAGCAGGAACCAGGTGAGGATGCCGGTGGCGGTGGCCGGACCGGCCGGCTGGCCGGGCACCAGGGCGACGGCGAGCAGGATCAGGACGGCGGCGGCCATCCCGCGCAGGGCCAGCCGGAGCGGACGGCCGCGGCGGACCCGGGCCGGCAGCAGCCAGATGCCGCGGGCCAGCCCGCCGGACCGGGCGGAGGGCGCGGGATCCGCGACCGGAAAGGTCGGCAGCGGCACGGTGGCAGGTCCGGCGCTGGCGGTCAGGTCAGCGTACGCCTCGCTGCGTCCCCAGGGAGTGCGCAGCTGGGCGTAGGCGGCGGCCGCCGCGGTGTACCTGGCGGCGTCGCCGCCGTCCGGGCGGTCCGGATGGGTGGCGGCGGCGATGGCGCGCCAAGCCGCGCGGACCTGCTCATCGGCCAGGTCCGGGCGGGCGGGCAGGCCCAGCGCGGCGAACGGGCCCGTGGTCACGGGTCGGTTCCGGGCCCGAGCACGTCGTCCAGGTCGCCCGGGACCGGCAGCGGCTCGGGCCGGGTCCCGCGCTGGTTCCCCGGCTCGTTAGAAGGCTCGGGCGCGGGTTCGGGTGTGGGCTCGCGGCGAGGCGCGGGCAGCCGGATCGCGGGTTCGGGGCCGGGGCCGGCGCCGGGCACGGTCAGCGGCGAGGGCCTGGGCCGGGCGACCTGGACGAAGGTGGCCGCGCCGCGGTGGATGTAGCAGGCCTGCCCGGTCTGCAGCCTGCGGATCAGCTCCGGGTCGGCGATCCAGGCCCGCTGCTCGCGGGTGGTGCCCTCATCGCCCCACGCGGCGCCGACCAGCTTGTGCGCGGTCTCCAGGACCCGGCGCTGGCCGGCCAGCCTCACCAGCGGTTCTGGGTACGGGGTGTGCAGCACCCAGATCCCGCCGTCGGCGGTGGCCGCGATCCGGTACCGCTCGTCCTCATCGGCGCCCAGGCCCTGCCAGGACTGGCCCGAGACCTGCACCCCGATGCCGAGCGACCGGCCCCGTTCGTACAGGTTCGACATGGACACCCGGCCGGAGACGGCGCTGTAGTCGTCGACGGCCAGCAGCATCGCGCGCGGCTCGGCGGCCGGATCGGTGGCGGCCCGGGCGGCTAGCTCGGTGATGGCCATGGCCTGGGCTTCGGCGACGGACGGCTCGCGGGTGCCCTCCAGGATGAAGTACCAGGCGTCCGCGTCGGCCAACGCGCCGGGGCCGTCCAGGGCCGGGCCCAGCCGGCCCAGCAGGGTGGCGAACCGGAGCTGGATGTCGGGCAGGTGCCGCGCGGCGGCGCGGGCGCGGGCCGCCTCGGCCGGATGGCGGCCGTCGTCCCAGGCGTTCTGCAGCCAGCGGCTGTCGAG
>JASIGD010000388.1 GCA_030045295.1 Streptosporangiaceae bacterium | reverse complement strand
CGAGGCGCTCGAGGACTCCGACGACGTGCAGGACGTGTACGCGAACTACTCGGTCCCCGATGACGTCATGGAACGGCTCGGCTGACCGGCTCGCGCGGTTAACCGGGTGACCGGCGCGGGCGGCTGCCGTACGGTGGGTGCTCGTGGCCGATGATCGAGATCCGGCGCCAGCCGTCATCCGGGCCGTCCGCCCCGATGACGACCTGGATGACCAGCTTGACCTGAGTGAGCGCTCATTCGGGGTGAAGAGCCCGCAGGCGCGCGAGCACTGGCGGGAGACCGTCGCGCACCTGGTCGGGCAGGGCCGGTGCCTGGGCGCCTTCGCCGGCGGGCGGACACCACGGCCGGTTCGGTCACGGGGAGGGCAAAACCGCGGGCCGGAATCTGGTCCCACGGGCCCGTTCGGGATAAAAAGAAGACCCTGGCCCTGCGGGGACGGTCAGCTGTCGCCGGCCCGGGCCGGAACGCTCAGCTCAGTTTCTCCAGCACGTCGTCGGAAACCGAGTAGTTGGCGTACACGTCCTGCACGTCGTCGGAGTCCTCGAGCGCCTCGATCAGCCGGAACACCCGCTTGGCGTGCTCCTCGTCGAGGTCAACCTCCACGCTGGGCAGGAACGCCACGTCGGCGGAGTCATAGTCAATTCCGGCATCCTGCAGCGCCGCGCGCGCCGTGACCAGGTCGCCGGGCTCTGACACGACCTCGAACGACTCGCCGAGGTCGTTAACCTCTTCGGCGCCCGCGTCGAGCACGGCCGTCAGCACGTCGTCCTCGGTGACTCCGTCCTTGTCGACCACGATGACGCCCTTGCGGTGGAACAGGTAAGACACCGACCCCGGGTCGGCCAGCGAGCCGCCGTTGCGGCTGAACGCGGTACGCACGTCGGACGCGGCCCGGTTCCTGTTGTCGGTCAGGACCTGCACGAGGACCGCGACCCCGCCGGGGGCGTACCCCTCGTAGGTGACGGTCTCGTACTGCGCGCCGCCGGCCTCGGCGCCGCTGCCGCGGCGGACGGCGCGGTCGATGTTGTCGTTCGGCACCGAGTTCTTCTTCGCCTTCTGGATGGCGTCGTACAGGGTCGGGTTGCCCGCCGGATCGCCCCCGCCGGTGCGTGCGGCGACCTCGACGTTCTTGATCAGCTTGGCGAACAGCTTGCCGCGCTTAGCGTCGACCACCGCCTTCTTGTGCTTCGTGGTGGCCCACTTGGAGTGGCCGCTCATATGTTGTCCTTCACAATGTCAACGAATAGCTCATGGATCCGCCGGTCGGCGGTCAGCTCCGGGTGGAAGGCCGTGGCCAGCAATTGCCCCTGCCGGACGGCGACGATCCTACCGGTGCGCTCCTCGGTACCCAGGACGGCGACGTTCTCGCCATTCTGCTCCACCCAGGGCGCCCGGATAAAGACCGCGCGCAGCGGCCTGGGATCTGCGCCTCCCGAGCTGGCGCGGGGCAGGCCGGACAGCGTGATGTCGCTCTCGAACGAGTCAACCTGACGGCCGAACGCGTTCCGGCGCACGGTCATGTCGATGCCGCCGAAGGTCTGCTGCCCCGCCACGCCATCGGCGAGCCGGTCCGCCAGCATGATCATCCCGGCGCAGGACCCGAACGCGGGCAGCCCGGCGGCTATGAGCTTGCGCAGCGGGTCGAGCATGTCGAAGGCGATCGACAGCCGCCACAGCGTGGTCGACTCGCCGCCGGGGATCACCAGGCCGTCCAGGCTGTGGAGCTCCTCCGGCCGGCGGACCCGGACCGCCGCGGCCCCGACGTCGGCCAGCGCGCGCAGGTGCTCGGGGACGTCGCCCTGCAAGGCGAGGACCCCGATGACCGGTGCGGCATTCATCGTTCCCTCCTCAGAGCGTCGTCACGGCCTTCCAGGACACGCCAGGCGGGCTGCGCCGCGTTCGAAGGCAGCGCAGCTTCGAGCCTCTCTGGGGTACCCAGTAAAACGCCGAGCCAGGTGCCTATCTTCCCGCAGGTGTTCCCGCGCTGGCCCGCACGGCTCCGGTAAACCGGATATTTCGGACATCGGCGGATGTCGGCGCATTACCGTGGACACTTACCCCTTTAATCCGCGGTTCTGGCCGTGTTCCGTGATGGTCACGGTGAGCGGGAAGGGGCTCGTTGGCGCAACGTGCCCCACCTGAGGGTATCGCTGGCGCAACGTACCCCTTCCCGGAGCCGGCCAGGGCCAAGTCCCCGGGGGTTTGCGTCCGCGGTCACCCGCGCGAGCGGGTTACCAGCCGCGGCCGGCGTAGTGCTGGTCGGGGGGCAGGGAGTCCAGGTTGATGCCGACCATGGCCTCGCCGAGACCCCGGGAGACCTTGGCCACCACGTCCGGGTCGTCGTGGAAGGTGGTGGCCTTCACGATCGCGGCCGCGCGCTTGGCGGGGTCGCCGGACTTGAAGATCCCCGAGCCCACGAACACGCCCTCCGCGCCGAGCTGCATCATCAGCGCGGCGTCGGCGGGGGTCGCGATGCCGCCCGCGGTGAACAGCACGACCGGCAGCCTGCGCGCCTGCGCCACCTCGGCGACCAGCTCGTACGGCGCGCCGAGGTCCTTGGCCGCGCTGAACAGTTCCTCGTCCGGCAAGCCGGACAGCCGCGCTATCTCCGACCGGATGGACCGCATGTGCCTGGTCGCCTCGACCACGTTGCCGGTCCCGGCCTCGCCCTTGGAGCGGATCATGGCCGCGCCCTCGGCGATCCGCCGCAGCGCCTCGCCCAGGTTGGTGGCACCGCACACGAACGGCACCGTGAACTTCCACTTGTCGACGTGATGCGCCTCGTCCGCCGGGGTGAGCACCTCGGATTCGTCGACGTAGTCGACCCCGATCGCCTGCAGCACCTGCGCCTCGGCGAAGTGCCCGATCCGGCATTTGGCCATGACCGGGATGGATACCGCCGCGATGATGCCGTCGATCATGTCGGGATCGCTCATCCGGGCCACGCCGCCTTGGGCACGGATGTCGGCGGGCACGCGCTCGAGCGCCATCACGGCGACCGCACCAGCGTCCTCGGCGATCTTGGCCTGGTCGGGCGTGACCACGTCCATGATCACGCCGCCCTTGAGCATCTCCGCCATACCGCGCTTAACCTGTGCGGTACCCTTGGCCGGCTCATGCCCTGGCTGGAGGTTCTGGGGGGTTCGTCCCCCCTGGCCGGTACTGACAGTGGACACTCGGAACCTCGCTTGATCAATCGTGACTGCTGTGCTCTGCTCACCATCGTATGGCCAGCTAGCCAGCGGGTGGCCCGGGCGGGAACGGTCAGCTGACCGGGCGGACCAGGCTGGTGCCGCTATTATCCGCGATGAGGGAATCGTCCATCTCGAAGAAGACCGGCGCCTCGGCCTTGCCGGACAGCCGCAGCAGCCGTGCGAGCGGGCGGTGCCTGGCGTCCCTGGTCACGGCCACCAGGTCGTTGTAGAACTTGCGGGCCAGGAATACCTGGTGCGAGGCGGCCTCGACCTCGGTGAGCAGCTCGTCGGCGCCGTCCTTGCCGCTCAGCGACGACCGGAAGTCCGGCTGGCTGAACGCGGCCCGCAGCGCCCGGGTCAGGTCGCTCTCGGCCAGGTCCCGCGGTTTCCCCTCGGGGGAGACGACACCCCCCAGACCCCCCGCGCTCATGGGAGGCTCCCCGCCCCCCGTACCCCCTGGCCCCCGGCTCGCCCGGGGGCTTCCCGGGTCCCCTGCCCCCGGACGCGTGCCGTGCACGGCGCCGGCCAGCAGCAGGCTGGTGGCCGGGTCGAGGAGCCCGGAAGTCGCCAGCTCCAGAGCCACGGAACTGCGCCGCAGCAGGGTCGCGTCCAGGGCGGCACGCGCCATGTCCACGCGCGCATGCAGCCGGTCGATCCGCCCGGCCCGCCAGGACACGTACACCCCGACGAACAGCGCCGCCACGATCAGGAGGACGAGGTCGATAATCACGCCGCCTGCCTTGGTTACGGGTATCCGGGGCTGTCCGGGGCGACCGCGACCCGGGTTCGGCCGAGCACGACCGTCTCGTAGACGCTGAGCACGTCGCGGGCGACGACCGACCAGTCGTACTTGGCGACCGCGGCCAGCGCGGCGGCGGACAGCTCGGCGCGCCGCATCGGGTCATCGAGCAGCCGCCCGGCCACCCGGGCCAGGTCGGCGGCGTCCCCCGTCGCGAACAGCTCCCCCGCCTCGCCGCCGTGCAGCACCTGCTGGAACGCGTCGATGTCGCTGGCCACGACCGGCACGCCGGCCGCCATCGCCTCGGCGGTCACGATGCCGAACGACTCGCCGCCGGTGTTCGGCGAGCAGAACACGTCGACCGAGTGCAGGACGCGGACCTTGTCTTCCTCGCTGACCTGGCCGAGCAGCACGACCCGGTCGCGCAGGTCAGCCGGGACCCGGTACAGCACCTCCTCGGCGTCCCCGGCCGGGCCGGCCACGAGTAGCCGCAGCGCGGGCCGGTCCCGGCCGAGCGTCCCGAACGCCTTGAGCAGCACCGCCAGGCCCTTGCGCGGCTCGTCCAGCCGGCCGAGAAAGCCGATGGCGCCGCCAGGTCCGGGCCAGCCGGGCAGCGGTTCCGCCTTGAGGTAACGGCGGGTGGCCACGCCGTTCGGGATGACCACCGCGTCGCCGCCGATGTGCTCGACCAGCGTGGTACGGGCCGCCTCGGAGACCGCGATCCGGCCGTTGATCTTCTCCAGCGCGGTGCGCAGCACCGGGTAGGTGACCACCAGCACCCGGGAACGCGGTATCGCGGTGTGCACGGTGGCGACGATCGGACCGGAGGCCACCCAGCAGGCCAGCAGTGACAGGCTGGGGACGGCGGGTTCGTGCACGTGCAGCACGTCGAACCCGCCCTCCTTCACCCAGCGCCTGACCCGGCTCGCCGACAAGAAGCCGAACGACAGCCGGGCTACCGACCCGTTGTACGGAACGGGCACCGCGCGGCCCGCCCCGACGACATACGGCGGCAACGGCGTGTCGTCATCGGCCGGGGAGATCACCGAGACTTCGTGGCGCTCGTCGATGAGCGCCTCGGCCAGGTCCCTGATGTGCTGCTGCACGCCTCCGGGAACGTCCCACGAGTACGGGCAGACCATCCCGATCTTCATGGACCTTGCCCGTTCCTCCCTGGCCCGTTCCGCTTCGCGAGCCGCGCGGGATCGAGGTCGGCGGTGAAGACCCGCTGCAGCATGTGCCAGTCCTGCGGGTGCTCGGCGATGGCGTCCGAGAAGACGCGCGCCAACTGCTGGCTCATCTCCGCGACCTTCTCGGCGCGGGTCCCTGAGGCGGGGACCGGGATCTCCTCGTAGATGTGCGCCGCCCACTCATCTCCCTCAAACCACGTTGCCGCCGGCATCAGCGCCGCGCCGGTCTGTACCGCGAGGGCGGCAGGCCCAGCGGCGATCCGGGCCTTTTCGCCGAGGAGCTCGACCTCCACGCCGCTGTCGGTCAGGTCACGGTCGCTGACCAGGCATACCAGCTTGCCCGCGCGGAGCCGCTGGGCGAGTACGCCGAACGGATGGGGACCTCCGGTGAGCGGAAGGACCTCCATCCCGAGGCCCTCGCGGAACCGGACGAACGCCTCGTATAGCGATTCCGGCTTGAGCCGCTCCATGACGGTGGTGAACGAGCCGGCCCCGCGGGCGACTACCCAGGCGCCGGCCTGCTCGAAGTTGCCCATGTGCGGCAGCGCGATGACCGCGCCGCGGGCGGCCTTCAGGTTCGCGAAGAGCTCAGCCTCCCCCTCGGGGGCGATATGCATCCCGGCCACGAGCCGCTCGATAGGGATGGCTGGCAGCCGGAACACCTCCAGCCAGTACCTGGCGTAGGAGCGCAGGGTAGCCCGGGACAGGGTGCGCAGTTCCTTGCCGTCCACGTCGGGACTGCCCTGAGAGTAGGCCAGTACCCGGTGCAGGTTGGCCTCGAGCACCTGCACGCTCGGCCCCTGCCGCCGCCACGCGATATCGGCCACCGTAGTGAACGCCCAGTGCGCCCACGATTCGGGGACGCGGCAGATCAGCCTCCAGCCGAGCTGGTAGGCCAACCCCGTCAGCCTCACGCTGAGCCGACGACCCATGGATCCCGCCGAACTCACTTCTCCCGCCACGCCGAACCTTCCTTAGCCGCCCGGCTCCGCGGGCGCCTTCGCGGCCTGGTGCACCGCGCGCACCCGCTGCCCAAAAGTAAAGGCGCTTCCCGCCGCGAGCGCCCAGAGCCCCACGTTGAGAATGTACGGCACGCCGAGGCCGGAAACGCCGACCGCGACCAGGGATATGAGCATTCGTTCGGGCCGTTCTATCAGGCCGACGTCGCAGCGCAGCCCCAGACCCTCCGCGCGGGCCTTCGCGTACGACACCAGCATGCCGATGACCAGGCAGAACAGCGACACTCCGGCGAGCAGCGGATCGTGGCCGCCGAGCATGAACCACACCACCAGGCCGCTGAAGATGGCGGCGTCGGCGATCCGGTCCATGGTCGAGTCGAGGAACGCCCCCCAGCGGCCGCTGGTCCCCTTCATCCGGGCCAGCACACCGTCCAGCATGTCGAGGAGCACGAAGATCGTGCAGGTGAGGGCGCCGGGAAACAACTCTCCGATGGGGAACAAGCCGAGCGCGCCGCCGGCTACCCCCACCGTGCCGATGATCGTGATCGCGTTCGGCGTGATCGGGGTGCGCGCGAGGATCGCGCCCACCGGGGTGAACAGGCGCGTCATGACGGGCCGCAGCACGTTCAGCATGGCCGTCCGATCCTACTGCGTTGTCCCGGGGGAACGACCCCCCGAAACCCCCCGTCTGGAGGGGCCCGTCCCCAGGCGAGTGTTTCCTTACCGCGCCAGCGGCAAGCGCTCCCTGATCGGGTATGACCACTGAGGCCACAGGGAATCACCCGTCCAGGCCTCCTTGCCCCCTTCGTCACTTCCCGGTAACCAGGGAGACTTTCTGCGTGGGGGTTGTGGTTACGGTGCCTGCGGGTTAAGGCTGGTCGTGCGCACCAGCGATCGCAAGGAGGCGAAGGCATTGCCAGCAACAACGAGTGGGGCGGGAGGAGCCGCCGGCAGGGCACCGGCGGCCGACCAAGTACGGAACGTGGTGCTGGTCGGCCATTCCGGTTCCGGGAAGTCCAGCCTCGTCGAGGCGCTGCTCGCCGCGACAGGGACCATCCAGCGGCAAGGCAGCATCGAAGAGGGCACCACGGTCAGCGACTTCGATGAGGTGGAGATCAGGCAGCAGCGTTCGGTCAACCTGACGCTCGCGCCCATCGTGCACAACGGCATCAAGGTCAACCTGCTCGACACGCCCGGCTACGCCGACTTTACGGGGGACCTTCGGGCCGGGCTGCGGGCGGCCGACTCGGCGCTTTTCGCCGTCTCGGCCACCGACGGGATCGACGGCGTGACCAAGATGCTGTGGGAGGAGTGCGCCGCCGTCGGCATGCCGCGCGCGGTCGTCATCACCAAGATCGACCACCAGCGGGCCGACTTCGACGCGGCCCTGGCCGCGTGTCGCGACGCCTTCGGCGACGCGGTGGCGCCCCTGTACCTGCCGGTAGGCGAGCCAGTGAGCGGGCTCATCGGCCTGCTGTCCCAGAAGCTGTACACCTACTCGAACGGCGTCCGGACCGAGGGCGTGCCCTCGGATGAGGACGCCGACCGGATGGAGGAGCTGCGCAGCGAGCTGATCGAGGGGATCATCCAGGAAAGCGAAGACGAGAGCCTGATGGACAGGTACCTGTCCGGGGAGGAGATCGATCCCAAGGTGCTCATCGAGGACCTGGAGAAGGCCGTCGCGCAGGGCAGCTTCTACCCGGTGCTGGTTGCCTCCGCGCCGCACCGGATCGGCACGGAGGAACTGCTCGAGGTGATGACCGAGGCCTTCCCCTCGCCCGCCGAGCATCCACTGCCCGCGGTCACCACGCCGGACGGCAAGCCCGTCACGGGGCTGTCCGCTGACCCCAAAGGCCCGCTGCTCGCGGAGGTCATCAAGACCACGTCCGACCCCTACGTCGGCCGGATCAGCCTGGTCCGCGTGTTCTCGGGCACGCTGCGCCCGGACGCGTCGGTGCACGTGTCCGGTCACGGCCGGTCCGCTCGCGGGCACGAGGACCACGACGATGACGAGCGTATCGGCGCGCTGACTTCTCCGCTCGGCAAGCAGCAGCGACCTGTCACGCAGTGCCCGGCGGGAGACATCTGCGCCGTCGCCAAGCTCACCACCGCCGAAACCGGCGACACGCTGTCGGACAAGGACCAGCCGCTGCTGATGGAGCCGTGGTCCATGCCCGAGCCGCTGCTCCCGATCGCCATCGTGGCCAAGTCGAAGGCCGACGAAGACAAGCTGTCTCAGGCACTGTCCCGGCTGGTCGCGGAGGATCCGACGCTGCGGCTGGAGATGAACCCGGAGACCAGGCAGCTTGTGCTGTGGACCATGGGCGAGGCGCATGCCGACCTGCTGCTGGACCGGCTGGCTAACCGCCACGGCGTGGCGGTGGAGACGGCCGACCTGCGCGTGCCGCTGAGGGAGACGGTCGCGGGCAAGGCCCGGGGCCTCGGCCGGAACGTCAAGCAGACCGGCGGGCACGGCGAGTACGGCATCGCCCACATCGAGGTGGAGCCGCTCGAGGATTCGGCCGGGTTCGAGTTCGTCGACAAGATCGTCGGCGGGGTGGTGCCGCGCCAGTTCATCCCCTCGGTGGAAAAGGGCGTCCGGTGGCAGATGGAGCAGGGCGTCCTGGCCGGCTACCCGATGACCGGGCTCCGGGTCACGCTGTACGACGGTAAGGCGCACTCGGTGGACTCCTCGGACATGGCGTTCCAGAAGGCCGGGCGGCTGGCCCTGAAGGACGCCGTGGACAAGGCGCAACCCATGCTGCTCGAGCCGGTCGACGAGGTGACGGTGCTCGTACCTGACGACTACGTGGGCGCGGTGATGTCCGACATGTCCTCGCGGCGCGGCCGGGTGCTCGGCACCGAGCCGGTCGGCGTCGGCCGAACCGTGGTCAAAGCGGAGGTCCCGGAGCTCGAGATCACCCGGTACGCCATCGACCTGCGCTCGCTCTCCCACGGCACGGGGTCTTTCACCCGGCAGTACCTGCGGCACGAGCCGCTGCCCTCCCACCTGGCCGCCAAGGTAGCCGCGGAGTCCAAGCCGGATTAGGCGGCGGGCCAGGCTTCGGCCAGGAGCTTGCGGGTATCGGCGAGGAGCTGGGGCAGGACGCGGGTGCGGGCCACCACCGGCATGAAGTTGGTGTCGCCGCCCCATCTGGGCACGACGTGCTGATGCAGGTGGGCGGCGATGCCGGCGCCGGCCACGGAACCGAGGTTCATGCCGATGTTGAACCCCTGCGCGCCGGACGCCTGGCGCAGGGCACGGACCGCGCGCTTGGTGAACTCGGCGAATTCGGCTGTCTCCGGGACGGTCAGCTCGGTGTAGTCGGCCACGTGCCGGTACGGGACGACCAGCAGGTGGCCGGCGTTGTACGGGTACAGGTTGAGCACCGCGTAGACCAGCGAGCCCCGGGCGACGATCAGGCTGTCCTCGTCGCTCAGCTTCGGCGCACGGTCAAACGGGCACTCCTGTTCGGGACCGGATGGCTTGCCCTCTCCCTTGATGTAGGCCATCCGGTGCGGCGTCCAGAGCCGCCCGAACGAGTCAGGGACGCCAGCAAAAATCTGGTCCTCGGTCAGCTGCCCGGGGTCGGGGGGGGCTTCGGGCGAAGGGGTTCCCGGGTCCGGGTCGGGCACGGGTTACACCTGGACGCGGTCGTGCACGGCGGCGACGATTTCCGCGACGGCCTGGCCGACGGGGACGCCGTTGTTCTGGGTCCCGTCGCGGTAGCGGAACGACACCGCTTCCTTGGCCACGTCCTCGTCGCCCGCGATCAGCATGTACGGCACCTTCTGCCGCTGCGCGGTCCTGATCTTCTTCTGCATCCGGTCGTCGCTCGAGTCGACCTCGACCCGGATGTCATGTTCGCGGAGCAGCTCAGCGACCCTGTCCAGGTACGGCACGTGCGCGTCGGCGATCGGGATGCCGACGACCTGAACCGGCGCCAGCCACGGCGGGAACGCTCCCGCGTAGTGCTCGACCAGGATGCCGAAGAACCGCTCGATCGACCCGAACAGGGCCCGGTGGATCATGATGGGCTGCTGCCGGGAGCCGTCGGCGGCCTGGTACTCCAGCCCGAACCGCTTGGGCAGGTTGTAGTCGACCTGGATGGTGGACAGCTGCCAGGTCCGGCCGATCGCGTCCCGGGCCTGCACGGAGATCTTCGGCCCGTAGAACGCGGCTCCTCCGGGGTCGGCCACGAGTTCCAGGCCCGATTCCTCGGCGGCCAGCTGCAGCTCCTCGGTCGCCTGCTCCCAGTCCTCGTCGCTGCCGACGAACTTCTCCTTCTCCTCGTCCCTGGTCGACAGCTCCAGGTAGAAGTCGTCCAGGCCGTAGTCGCGCAGCAGGTCGAGCACGAAGGTCAGCAACCGCCTCAGCTCGGCGCCGGCCTGCTCCCTGGTGCAGAAGATGTGCGCGTCATCCATGGTCAGGCCGCGGACCCGGGTCAGGCCGTGGACCACCCCGGATTTCTCGTACCGGTAAACGGTGCCGAACTCGAACAGCGGCAGCGGCAGCTCCCGATAAGACCGGCCGCGGGACCGGTAGATCAGGATGTGCATGGGGCAGTTCATGGGCTTGAGGTAGTACTTGGCCCCCTCGACGTCCATGGGCGGGAAGATGTTCTCGCCGAACCAGTCCAGGTGCCCGGAGATCTCGAACAGCTCCGACTTGGTGATGTGCGGGGTGTTGACGAAGTCATAGCCGGCCTCTTCGTGCCGGCGCCGCGAGTAGTCCTCCAGGATCTTTCTGACCAGGCCGCCCTTGGGGTGGAACACGGGCAGGCCGCTGCCGATCTCGGGCGGGAACGAGAACAGGTCAAGCTCGGCGCCGAGCTTGCGATGGTCGCGCTTTTCGGCCTCTTCCAGGAACTTCAGGTACTCGTCCTGGCGTTCGCGGGACTCCCACGCGGTGCCGTAGATCCGCTGCAGCTGCGGGTTCTGCTCGCTGCCGCGCCAGTAGGCGCCTCCGCTGCGCATGAGTTTGAACGCGGGGATGTTCCTGGTGGTGGGCAGGTGCGGGCCGCGACACAGGTCCTTCCAGCGCAGCTCGCCGGTGCCTGGGTCCAGGTTGTCGTAGATGGTCAGTTCGGGGCCGCCGACCTCCACGCCCTCGCTCAGCTCAAAATCCAGCGAGCCAGACCCGTGGCCCTTGAGCCTGATCAGCTGCAGCTTGTACGGCTCGTCGGCGAGCTCTTCGGCGGCCTGCTCGTCGGTCACCACCCGCCGGGAAAACCGCTGGCCCTGCCTGATGATCTGGCGCATCCGGCCCTCGATCGCCTTCAGGTCCTCAGGGTTGAACGGCCGGTCGACGTCGAAGTCGTAGTAGAAGCCGTTCTCCACCGGCGGCCCGATACCGAGCTTGGCCTGCGGGAACAGCTGCTGCACGGCCTGGGCCATGACGTGCGCAGCGGAGTGCCGCACGATGTACCGGCCGTCGTCGCTGGCGATGTCTACCGGCTCGACGTCGTCGCCGTCGGCGAGCTGGTAGGTCAGGTCGCGCGGCTCCCCGTTGACCCGCGCGGCGATAGTGCCCGGCTCGGGGGCCAGGACCTGGCCCGCCGTGGTGCCAGCCTCGACCACGTGCTCGCTTCCGGCGAGGGTGATGCGAAGCTGCGGGCTGGACACGGGGCACTCCTTTGCGTCGAACAGAACTGGTTACCCGATGCTATCGGTGCGCGGACGTGCAGCGCGCGTGAGTATTGCCGAGCGTCGGCCATGGCGCCCCGGGTCGCTAGCCGGGCGCGGTCCTTGGTGGTCTAGGCGGAGGGGCTGGTCCGGTCCGGCGTCAGCAGGACGGCGACGCGGCGCTCGTCGGCCATGACCCGGTCGTAGGTCGGCCAGTCGTCGTGCGTACCGCCCGCCGCGGTGAAGATCTCGCGCAACAGCAGCCGCAGCCGTTCGGCGTCGACCCCGGGCAAAGGGTCATCGGGTCCGGCTAGCTCGACCGGGCCTTCGGCTGACGCCCACTGCCAGCCGGCCCGGACGACCACCGTGGCCCGCGGCCGCGCCCGGAGGTTGGCCAGCCGGTGGGCGTCGCCCCGGCTGACCAGGCCGACCACCTGGGCTCCGGTGATGGGATGCGGCAGGACACCCGCGTTCACCACCGACGACTGGATCGTGCCATCCGGCCGCGACGTGGACACCACGCACAGGCCGTGATCGCCGGCTACCAGGCGCGCGAAGTCTTCAAGTCCGCTCACCGGGGAAGCGTAACCCGCCGCTGGTGGCGGACGAGGGGCGGTCCTGGAAGTGGCAGGCGATCTTAGGCAAAGGACAGGACCACGCGGTCCTCGACCGGGCGGAAGCCAAGACGCTCGTACAACGCGTTACTCGTGGGGTTGGCGAGATCTGTGTAAAGCACGACCTCGGTGGCGCCCGCGTCCAGCGCGGCCTGGCTCACCGCTGCGGTCACGCCGCCCGCGTAGCCCCGGCCGCGCAGCGCCGGCGGCGTGTAGACGGGACCGATGCGTACCATGTTGGCCACCGCGCGGGTGAAGCCGGCGAACGACACGGGGGCGCCGTCTGCCTCCCAGACCGTGAGGCCGCCGTAGCTGAGCCTTTCATCGACGGCGGCCGTGCGGTCCTGCGGAGTACTGCCTTCGGCCTCGATAGCGAACGCGTCGAACCAGCCGGTAAGCAGGTCCCGGTCCCGGTCATCGGCGACCCTCGGCGCCCCCCGCGGTCCGGGATCGGGCCAACGGAGCACGCCGAGGCGGTACAGCCTCATTCGGAGTTGAACGCTGGCCGCCAGCCCGGTCCGGCGCCGCCAGGAAGCCGCGAACGCCTCGGCGGCCGGCGCTTCCGCGTTGACGCCCGGAACCAGGCGTCCCGCCTCGGCCAGCACCTCGGCGAGTTCGGACGCCGCGTGGCAGCTCAGGCAGGTGAGGAAGACCGGGAAGCCCGGCGTGTGCATGAACGCTCCGGTAACGGCGGTTCGGCCGGAGCCCGGCTGCCACCAGCCGAACAACGGCCCCGGCGCGTTAGCGTCGGGCGGACGCCAGGCCGACGCCCCGACCCTGAGATTCTCCGTCACCGACAGCACCACCGTGTTCCGCGTCGGCTCGGCGCGGAGGAACGGTCCGGCCTCGGCCAGGAACTCGTCAACCGCCCCCGTGACCGACCAGCCCATGCAGCCATGTTTCACGGTCCGCACCCGGTCTCGCACCCGGTTTTCGCGGCCGGTCGCGGCCGGCCGGGGACCGGCCGCCGATCGGCGTGTGATCGGATGGTGGGCGGGAGGTAGGAACGAATCAATGGGCGACAAACCAGCTCCGGCGGCCGCCGCGCCTGTGGTCGCGGCCGCGGACGACGCGTTCGGCGCGGACTTGTACCAGGTGCTCGCCGAGAATTCAGCCGACGCGGTCTTCTCACCGGCGAGCGTGGCCAGCGCGCTGCGGATGGCGCTGTACGGGGCGCGCGGTGCCACGGCGGCGGAGCTGGCCAGCGCCTTGCACCTGGATGGAACGCCGGAGGCAGCGGCCGGGGGATGGCGGGCGCTGTCGGCCGTGCTCCGCAGCGTGACCGCGGGCGGGTCGGTGACGTTCCGGGCGCCCAACCTGTTGTGGGTGCAGTCCGGGCTGCCGCTGCTTCCCGATTTCACCGCGCAGCTAGATGATGCCGCGGCGGCCGCCGTGGCCGACGCCGACTTCGCCGGTGCACCCGAGGCGGCACGGGCGGAGATCAACCGGGTGATCGCGGATCAGACCGAGGGGAAGATCACCGGACTGCTGCCGCCCCGCACCGTCGACGCCGCGACGAGGCTGCTGCTCACCAGCGCGATCTACCTGAAAGCGCCGTGGGCCGAGCCATTTCCCGGAAACGCGACACGCGACGAGCCGTTCTATCCCGACGGCCCGGACCGCCCGAGCCTGGCCGTGCCCATGATGCACGGCACCGCGGCCCGGGCCTACCTGAGCGGCGACGGGTACCAGGCCGTGGTGCTGCCCTACCGGGGCAGCAGCCTGGCGATGGCCGTCGTGCTGCCTGACGGGCCGCTGGCGGCGCTGCGCCCGACGATCGCCGCCGGCGGCCTGCGCGCCATGCTGAAGGGGGCGACCCGGCATCAGGTCACGCTGTCGCTGCCGCGGTTCCGGCTGGAGATCGATTTCAATCTCGTCCCGGCCCTTCGGCGGCTCGGCGTGACGGCGGCCTTTACCCAAGACGCTGACTTCAGCGGCATAACCGCGGCCGAGCGACTGCGGATCGGCGCGGTCGTGCACAAGGCGTACGTCGACGTCGACGAGCAGGGCACGGAAGCGGCGGCGGCCACCGGGATAACGTTCAGGCCGACGGCCGCGTTCCGGGCGCCTCCGCCGGTCACGGTGGTCGTCGACCGGCCGTTCCTTTTCGCGATCGTCGATGGTGCCACGGGCCTGCCCCTGTTCCTCGGCCAGGTGAGCCACCCGCGTTCGGGGTAATCAGGGGCGGTCCGGGAACGTGACGGGCTTACGCGTCGACCTGGGGGCCGGCGATGACCGGCGCCGGAGCCTGGCCGAGAGCCAGCTGCCTGCAGGCCCGCATCAGCATTTCCGCCAGCTGGGTCATCTCGGGTCGCTTGCCGCCTGCTTCGCATTCGGCTTGATAGGCCTCGCCGAGTTCGCTGATCGCGGCGACCGGGTCGCTTTCGCACGCCGCCACGGACAGCTTCTTCGCGTTCTCGAGCAAGTACTTCCGCTGGCGGCGGGTGCTCAGCCAGGACCCACGGACCGACTCGGATCCGGCGCGCTTCAGTTCGTCGACGTACTGCGTTATCCGGATGGCCTTGATGAAGACCTCGCAGCCTTGCTCGTGATCCTCTTGCCGCGGCCGACCCTTCAGCTTGGTGTGGAACAGCGGCTCTTCGCAGCGGACGCAGCGGATGAGCTTGATGGTCCCCCGACGTCTACCCGGGGGCACTGGTCCCGGCCAGGAGTACTGCACGATCGAGCCACCGCCTCAAGAGAGAACCTTGACCACGAGGATAGAGGCTGGAGGTCCCGGCCGGGTTGTGGGCGGATAACAGGCCGAAGACCTGCTCGGCGATGCCCTGGAAGAACGCCTTCTTCGCGGCCGCGTCCAGGGGCAGCTGATCCTGGGCGGTCACTTCCCCGGGCACGTACTCGTACGGGTAATCCATCGCGTACATGACCCGGTCGGGCCCGAGTACCTCCCGGCAGAACGTGATGGCCGGTGCCCAGGCCATTCCGCTGGTCGTCACCCGGACGTTCGACCGCAGGTACTCACTCGGCCGGCGGCTGATCGGCTTCATGGACTTGTACCGCCCCGCCTTCACCGTCGCGGCGTGCATGAAATCCAGCCGGTACAGCCAGAACGGCAGCGCCTCGCCCAGGTGCCCGACCACTATCCGCAGCCGGGGGAACCTGTCGAAGACCCCGGCGGTGATGATGCGCAGCAGGTGCATCCCGGTCTCGACGGCGAACCCGTAGATGGCGCTGTCCAGGCCGGCCTCGAGCAGCGGGCCGATCATGGTCCGCGGCGGGGTGTTCGGGTGCAGGTAGATGGGCGTGTCCAGGGCCTCGGCCGCCTCGAAAATCGGCCAGAATTTCGGGTCGTCCAGGTACTCGCCCTGGGTATGCGAGTTGATGATGACGCCGACCAGGCCCAGCTGGTGCGCGCCACGCTCGATTTCCTTGGCCGCACCCGGCGGGTCCTGCGGCGCGATCGCGGTCAGGCCGCTGAACCGGTCCGGGTACCTTCGGCACGCCTCGGCCAGCTGGTCGTTGGCCAGGGTGGCCACGGCGATCGCCCGGTCCCGGTCCAGGATCTGGGTGCCGGGACAGGTCAGCGAGATGACCTGGCGGTCGATGCCCGCCGCGTTCATGTCCGCGATCCGGCGTTCGCCCAGGTCCTGCAGGCGGGCCAGGACCGCCGCCGGCCGTTCGGCCTTGCTGCGCATGTAGAAGCCCTGCAGGCTGACGAAGCCGGGGTCGTCGCACGTCCCGTCGGCCAGCATGGACTGCCACATCGTGACGAGCTCGGGTGGCGCGAACGCCTCTTCGGTAGCGATCCGCAGGTAGCCAGTCTCTGAGTCCATACCCTGAACCCTCCGCCCCGATACAGAGCAAATCAAGGGGAACGGGCCTGCGGAACCCATGGAGGCGACCGGTATCGCTGGAGACGGTCGCCTCCATCATCGCCAAGCCGCGTTCGCGGCTAGGCGAAAGGCGGCTTGATCAGCGAGAAGACGGCGCCGTCGTTATCGGCGACGACGGCGATCCGGCCGTACGGGCTGTCCCTGACCGGCTGGACCACCCGGCCGCCGAGCTCGGCTACCGTCGCGGCCGCGGCGTCGGTGTCGGCGACCTGGAAATACGTGGCCCACGCGGCGGGTATCTCGGCGGGCGTCCCGGCCGGGTACTCGCCGATGCCGCCCACCTCATGCCCGTCGACCATGAGCATCGCGTAGTTGAAACCGTCGCCGCTCATGTCCTGGTACTCATAGCCGAACACGGCCTGGTAGAAGGCCTTGCT
>JASIGD010000387.1 GCA_030045295.1 Streptosporangiaceae bacterium | reverse complement strand
CGGGGATAGCCGCGTTCCCGGATCCCGCAGCCACGTCCAGCACCCGGTCGCCGGGCCGCACTGCGCACGCGCCGACCAGGATCTGGCCCAGGTCCGGGATGATGTCGGCGGCCAGGACAGGGTAATCACCAAGCGCCCACATGGCACGGTGGTTAGCCTTCAGGGTCCTGTCGGCCTCCTTCGCCGGTGCGGTCATCGCCGTTCTCCTCCCGCATGTCCAAGCGGCCATCGACTGGCGCCGCCGTGGAACTGACGCTAGGAAGAGACCGGGCCTCCGGCTAGTACAAGATCTGTACTAGCACTGGCCCGGCTGGCGATCAGGACCTAGCCTGCGGAACATGGGGTCTTCCTACCGCCAGTTCTGCCCGGTGGCCAAAGCGATGGAGCTGCTAGACGAGCGCTGGACGCTGCTGATCGTCCGTGAGCTGGTGACCGGCAGCCAGCACTTCAACGAGCTTCGCCGCGGAGTGCCGCGGATGTCCCCCTCCCTGCTATCCAAGAGGCTGAGCCAGCTGGTGCGCGCCGGAATCGTGGATCGCCACGATGACGGAAGCGACGTCCGGTACGTGCTGACTCCGGCGGGCCGCGAACTGCAGCCGGTGGTCGAAGCGCTGGGGGTCTGGGGTATCCGCTGGATCGGGGAAATCGGCGACGAGGACCTCGATCCCAAGCTGCTGCTATGGGACATGCACCGCAACATCGACCATCACGCCGTCCCGGACGGCAGGACGGTCGTGCAATTCCGGTTCCCTGAGGCTCCCGCGCGCAGCCGGGACTGGTGGCTCGTGATCACACCGGACGATGCCGACGTCTGTGACGCAGATCCTGGCTATCCCGTCGCCGTCACCATGACCACCAGCCTGCGGCGCATGGTCGAGGTCTGGCGCGGCGACCTGAGCTGGCCAGACGCACTGCGCTCCGGGGCGATCACGCTCCAGGGACCCGAGAATCTCCGCCGGGCCGTCCCCCGTTGGTTCACCCTTCCGGTATTCGCCGTAGTATCGCGGCCTCCCCGATCATGACCTGCGTGTGCTCCACCGAATGCTCATTACGCCCGGATCTGCGAAATGGGATCAGCCACGTCGACTGGCGGGTCTAGCAGATTACCTCCCGGCAGGGGCGCAGCACATTCATCGCCGCAGGCGACGTGGCATCGGGGTCGACGCGGCTGCGCCCGCGTCGGCCGGACCATGATTGTGCGCGAGAGGGGTGTCAGCCGCATCGCTGCAAGCCGATGTCCGCTGGCACCGTGGGGCAGATCCATGCCATCTTGTCGGGCGCTTTCGTCACCGCAGTGCGGTGGGACTGGATAACCCGCAACCCCGCAGCGTCGGCAAAGCTGCCCAAGAACAGGCGCCAGCCAGCCGTCGCCCTGTCCCCCAGCCAGGTAGCGAAGGTCATTGCCGTCGCGCAGGACATACAAGGCCTGGAACCCGTCGTGGACGCTGGCCGCCGGCGCCGTCGAGACGACGAACGTCTATGACATGACCGCGACGGCGGAGGGCATCGGCAGCGGCGTCCTGCTCTCGAAGTCCTCCTACCAGGCCCAGACCGGCCCGAACCTGCTCGGCTTCGGGCACGCACAGTCTGGGTGCTCGTGCATGAAGCAAACGACGTCGTATAACTACGGGCTGGGCATCGTGCGCTCGGGCTCGTGGCTCCTGCAGAACCCGCTGTTCGCGGGCTACGCGGCGACTGAGGCCTACCTTCCCGCCGGGAAGATCGCCATTGCGGTTGCCGTCACATTCGCACCCGGGGCATTCGATGCGCAGGGAAACTATGCCAACTCCAGCACCTCGATCTTCCAGGAGATCGGTGCCTACATGGCCCCCCAGTAACCCGCCGCCGACGAAAAAATAGCCGAGACGGGCGGGCGAGCAGGAGGCCGGCGTCAGCGAACGATCCGCGGCAGGGCCGCGAACCAACTGGGCGGCGGCACCGCGTACGGTGCCCGGAACCTCCGGCCCGCGGGGACGGCTGGTTACTGAAAGGCCAGCAACCGCCGGTAGAGTGCCGTGGTCTCGGCTGCGGGGGGCACGCCGACCTGGTCGCGCAGCAGTCTGACCAGCTCCTCGTAATGACGGACAGCGCGGGCGGTCTCGCCGAGGCGGGCCCAGCTGCTCATGAGCTCCCGGTGTGCCGACTCGTTGAGCGGCTCATGCGCGACGGCCCGGCGGAACGCGGCCGCCGCGGCCTGATGGCGCCCAGCTGCGGCCTGCAGCCGCCCGGTGGCCAGCAGGGTCGACTCGAAGGCCCGCCGGAGCTCGTCGCGGCGCACCAGCGCCCAGTCGCCTGCCGCCATGCCGTCCATGAAGTCGCCGCCGTAGGCGGCGATGGCGCGCTGCAGGTCGGGCAGGGCCGACTCGGCGGGCCGGGCGCGGCGCGCGGCGGCCAGCGCGTCCTCGAACGTCGTCACGTCGCATTCATACGGCCGCGAACGGTCGAACCGGTACCGGCTGTCCGAATACAGCACCCAGCCGGGATCGCCCAGCGCGCGGCGGAGGTCGCGCAGCGCAGTATGCAGCGCGTTGCCCAGCTGCTGGCGCGACAGGTCAGGCCACAAAGCCGTCGCAATCTGGTCCTTGGTCATCGGTGGCGAGCAGGCGAGCAGGAACATCAGCTCGCGCGGCTTGGCGTAGCCCCAGTCGGCTGTGGTCAGCGTCGTATCCCCCAACTCCACCGTGGCGCCGCCCAGCGCCCGGATCCGTAGCCTCCCGGCCAGGACCCGCTCACCCGGAACCCGCTCAGCTTGCGCCCGCGGCCGTGGCGTCCGCGCCCGCCCGCCAGCCCGCGCCCGGACACCCTGCTGCGCTCCTTCCGTCCCGGCAGCCTGCTGCCTCTTTGTGCCATCCGCCGGCCCGTTTGCCCCGGCGGCCCGCTCCAGCCCAATAGCCTCATCGGCCTTTCGATCTACTCTGGCATCAGCGGCCCCAGTGGGCGGGGCGGCCAGCTCCGCCACGAGCTCGTCTAGCGGGGTGATTCGGCCCTGCCGCCGTGCCGCTGTGAACGCACTCTTGCCCAGGACGGCCCGGACCCGGTTGTCCGTCTTGTCGTGCTGCTCGCGCTCGCACGGGGCGATGGTGGTGCCGATCGCCTCCCGGATGGCCTCGGCAGCGCCGAGCAGCCTGGCCGCGGTGAGCGCCGCGGCCGCCGCGGCCGGACCGGACTCGGCATCCGGTTGGCCCCGGGCCAGCGCGACCGCGGCCAGGTCCTCGAGCACGCTGGACATCCGCCACCGGTCACGCAGCTCGGTGTGCAGTTTCAGGCTGTGCCGCAGCAGCGGGACCGCCGCCGCGGCGCCTCGCGCCGCGGCGAGCAGGCCGAGCTGCTCATCGGCGTAGGCGATGCCCTCGCGAAAGCCGACTCCCTCGGACAAGGACCGGCTCTCGATCAGTAGTTCCGTGGCTCGTTCGGCATCGCCTTCGTAGCGGGCCGCCACCCCCGAGCTGATCAGCGACCACGCCAGGCCTTCGATGTCGCCGAGCTCGCGGAAGGCGGCCAGCGCGGTACTGGCCTCGTCGGCGGCCCGGCCGAAGTCGCACTGCAGCCAGGAGGCGAAGGCCAGGTAGTCGTGCGCGCCGGCCACGCCCCGCCGGTCACCCGCCGCCCGGGCCACAGCCAGGCCCTCCGCGTACAGCTCCACGGCCCTCGTGTACCGGCCCTGCTCGCGGGCCACGCTGCCGAGGACTTGCAGCGCGCGGGTGATGCCCCTTGCGTCGCCCAGCTCGCGGTAGAGCCGGAGCGCGTCCTCGAGCCGACGCGCGGCCGGGGCGTAGTCGCACTGCAGCAGGGCCAGCCGGCCACCGCCGAGCAGCGCCCTGGCCCGCAGTGCGGCGGGCGCGTCCGGCGCGGAGGTGACGGCCGCGTCCATCCACTGCCGGAGCTCTTGGTAGCGGCCGCGCAGGTACGCGT
>JASIGD010000386.1 GCA_030045295.1 Streptosporangiaceae bacterium | reverse complement strand
ATGTTGCGGGTAAAGCCGCCGTGGTCTGCGTCGGTGCGGCTTCTCGATGAGCGGGACCGCGACGCGGTCCTTGCCATCTGCGATCGCGACCCGGTGACCAACGTATTCGTAAGCTCTCGGGTGCGCGCGCTCGGCCTGGACCCCGGCCGGCTCGGCGCCCAGATGTGGGGACACACCCCCGGCGGCCGGCTGGAGTCGCTGTGCTATTCCGGCGCTAACCTGGTCCCCGTCGCGGCCACGCCGGACGCGGTCGCGGCGTTCGCCGACCGGGCGCTTCGGCAGGGACGGCGGTGTTCTTCCGTGGTCGGTCCGGCCGCCCAGGTCCAGGCGCTGTGGGGCCTGCTGCGGGCGCAGTGGGGCCCGGCCCGGGAGGTCCGTCCGGTTCAGCCGGTCATGGTCACGGCCGGCCCGCCGCTGGTGCCGCCCGATCCGCTGGTCCGGCGGGTACGGATGGACGAGCTCGATGTCTTGTGGCCGGCCTGCGTGGCCATGTTCACCGAGGAAGTGGGCGTCTCGCCGACCATCGGCGACGGCGGCGCCTCCTATCGGGCCCGGCTGCAGCAGCTGGTCCGCAGCGGCCGGGCGTTCGCCAGGATCGAGCAAGGGCGGGTGATCTTCAAGGCCGAGATCGGCGCCGTCACCCCGCACGCATGCCAGGTGCAGGGCGTATGGGTACGGCCGGAATGCCGCGGCCAGGGGCTGGCCGCGCCCGGCATGGCCGCCGTCGTGGTCGAGGCGGTGCGTTCGGTCGCCCCGCTGGTATCGCTCTACGTGAACGACTTCAACTCACCGGCCCGGGCGGCGTACCGGCGGACCGGGTTCGCCGAGACCGGTCAGTTCATGTCCGTGCTGTTTTTAGCCCGGGGGGGCGAACCCGTAAAGCCCCCCGGAACCCCCGCTGCGCTTCGCGCCCCGCTGCGGTGCTCGCCGTAGTACCGGCGCTCGCCCGGGTACGGACCCGGGTTCGCTGGCCGGTGCGGACCTTTGGTCCGGTCCGCCGTAACCCGCGGATCCCTTTCCCGCCGCTAGTCGCGGTCGCGGATCTTGCGCAGGTAGTCGACGATCGGCTGGAAACAGGCCTGGATCTCGTCGAGTTGGCGGGGCGTCAGCCGGTCGATGAAGTGGCGGCGGACGGTATCGACGTGGTACGGCGCGACCCGCTCGATGGTGTCCATGCCCTTGTCGGTCAGCACGGCGAACGTGCCGCGCTTGTCGCCCTCGCAGTCGTCGCGCCGGACCAGGCCGCGGTTCTCCATGCGCGAGATCTGGTGCGACAGCCGGCTCCGTGACTGGCTGGTGGCATCGGCCAGGTCGGTCATCCTGAGCCGGTGGTCGGGCGCCTCGGACAGCTCGACCAGGATCTCGTAGTCGCGGCCGTTCAGCCCGTGCGCGTTCAGGTCGCGGTCGAGCTGGCGCATGAGCAGCTGGCTCAGGTTCACGGTCGCGCGCCACGCTCGCTGTTCATCGTCAGTCAGCCAGCGTGGCCGTCCGTCTGTACCGGGCATATCACGAATCTACCCTTCGCCCGCTGGTTGAGGGACCCGCCGCGGCCGTGCTGACCTGGTCGGGCGGGTCGGCCAGCCGTCCGGCACAGGCGGCCGTCCCGCCCTCCCCAAGTAAACGCGCGGCCGCCAGCACGGCCCGGCACGCGGCCAGCTGCTGCCGCGCCGTAGTTTCGTGCCTGACCAGGCCCAGGTCCTGCAATAGCGGCAGGCATGCCTCCAGGTAGCCGATGGCATGCCACGGCTCATCCAAGGACAGGTAGCTTCCGGCCGTCTTGAGCAGGCACAAAGCGTATGAGCACGGGGCTCCCTGCTCCTTGAATCCCTCGGCGGCCTGCAGGTACGCCTCAATGGCTGCCTCGGGCCGGCCAAGGCCATTGTGGCTGTCGCCGAGCAAGTCAAGGAAGTACGCCCTGTCATGCAGCTGCCGATCAGCAGCCCCACCCTCCTGCATTGTCATGGCAGCCCTTCTGCCCGTTGCGACGTCCCCTTCATCCGCTCGACGTGTAATTGATTTCCCCACCACGCAGATCTCGCCCCCTCCGCGAGATCAGTCGTACCATAGCTGACAAATGTCGCACTTAGTTCTCAGCGGACGAGGAGACCGTGACCGAGGGCGTCCAGGCCGCAGCGGCATACATGCGCGAGCTGTTGCTGCGCCCGGGCCGGTACCGGCGCAGGTGGGAACAGTACGCCGAACGCGACAGGCACGGGCAGGTCAACCAGCTCGCGGTGGCCGAGGTGCTCGCCCATTACCTGTGGGAGCACCCGAGAGCGCAACGCGACGTCGACGTACTGCCCCGCCAGCTCAAGGACACTGCCTCGCGCGCGCTGTCCGGCAAGCTGCTCACCAAGGCGACGCTCGCCCTTTTCGTCGAGGCCTTCGCCTTCAGCGCGCTGGAACGCGAGCAACTGCTCAAGCTGTGGGAAGGGTCCGCGCACGTCCGCGTGCTGTCCGGCCCGCGGGCGATCCGTGACGACCAGGCGGGCAGGCTCGGCCGCCCGCGGATCAAGACGCTGTCCCTGCACGACCATCACTACGTCGGCCCGGACGCCCTGCCGGTCAAGCACCGCGTTATCCAGGTGATCGAGGCGATCGTCGACGGTGTTGACCGCGTTCCCTGCCGTGCCGATACCAACGCCCTGACCATTGAGGTCGGGCAGGGATTCAGCGGCCTGGCCGGCCCGGTATACCAGCCGATAGCAGAGCTGTTCGTGGTCGATATGGTGCTGGCCAAACCCTTGGCCGCCGGCGAGACGGCCACGCTGGAGTACTCGACGAGCTTCCATTACGCCGAGCCGCCGCCGCCTGAATTCCGGCGCGTCGTGCAATTCTTCGTCGAGAACCTTGATATACGCGTCGAGTTCCACCCGGATAAGCTTCCGGGCAATGTCGTATGGGCGGTATGGGACGGGCTGGAAGGACCCATCGTCGAGAGTGAGCGCGTCACCCTCGATAGCCAATTCGCGGTTCATCGTTACCTGCGCCTGGCCGAGAAGACCGCCGTCGGTTTCCATTGGGACTGGTAGCTTCGCAGCTGAGGGGGACCACCGATGACTGGGGGCCATGGCACGATCGAGGGTGTGCGGAAGGACGAGGGCGCGGCGACCACGAGCGCCGGGTTGCGCGCGCACAATCTCGCGCGGCTGCTGCGCGCGATCCACGACGGCGGCGGCCAGCTCACCCGGGCCGAACTCACCAGGCAGCTCAACCTGGCCCGGGGAACGGCCACCGTGCTGGTCCGGGACCTGGCCGGGCGGCGGCTCATCGAGGAGCTGGCCGGCCCGGTCGACGCCAGGGTCCAGCGCAGCAGGGGCCGGCCGACCGGCGTGCCTTCGGCACACGCCGCCGGGCCGGTGGCGCTGGCCGTCGACCTCCGCGACGACTCCTATACCGTGGCCGTCTTCGAGCTGACCGGCCGCTGCACGGTGCTTGACCGTCAGGAGCGAGACGCTGGTTCGGGCACCGGGATGCTCAAAGACGTCGCGGACCGGCTGAAGGTGCGCAGCCGTCAGTTCGGCAGCCGCGTAGTCGGCGTCGGTGTCGCGGTGCCTTCCCCGGTGAGCGGCGGCCGGATGGTACAGCCCACCCTGCCCGAATGGCAGGACGTCGACGTGGCCGCGGTTCTCGGGTCCGGCTCCGGCCCGGTGCTGATCGGCAACGACGCGACGCTGGCCGGGCTCGCCGAGGCGCGCCGGGGGGTGCTCCGCGGCGTACCTGTCGCCCTGCACGTTCACGTCGCGACCGGCATCGGCGGGGTGCTGCTGTCCGGCGGCACGCCGGTAACCGGGGCGCACGGCTCGGCCGGGGAGTTCGGTCACATGCCGCTGACCGGGGGCAGTGAACCATGCCGGTGCGGTTCGATCGGCTGCTGGGAGCTCGACGCCGGTGCTCGCGGGCTGCTGCGCGCGGCTCACCGGCCGGAGCAGGGCGACAGGGTGGTGCTGGCCGAGCAGGTCATCGCGGCGGCCGCCACCGATCTGCGCTGCGCCCGGGCGCTGGTGCAGGTGGCGGAGGCGCTCGGCGCTGGCCTCGGCGCGCTGGTCAACGCGCAGGACCCCGAGACCGTCGGGCTGTCCGGCCTGGCCGCTGCCGTCTACCTGGCCGACCCGGCCGCCGTCACCGCCGCCTACCTGTCGGCCATGATGCGGTTCCGCCGCGACGATCCGCCCGCCCTGCTGCCGTCGACGCTGGGCGACCTGGGCGCGCTGACCGGCGCGTCAGAGCTTGTCTTCGATGCCTTCCTCACCCCGCGCGGCCTGGGCACATGGCCGTCGCCCGAGCAGAAAACCGCGTGACTTCTCCGCTTCCAGCTGGTAGGTTCCCCTCCTCGTGGCCGTCTCACACGCAAAAGAAATTCAAGATTCCGAACGGGCCGTGGCTGATCCCGTCCTGACCGCCGAGCGCGAGCAGTTGCGGCGCTCACGGGAGTTCCTGCGGCTGATGCGAGAGGACGTCCTCTCGCTCAAGGCCATGGCGGGGGACCGGGTCTCGCAGGAATACCTCAAGGCCGAGCTGTACCACCGGGCCGAAGCCCTGAAAGACATCCCGGACGCTCCGCTGTTCTTCGGCAGGCTTGACTACGCCGGCGAACCCGACCAGACCGGGGACGGGGTCGCGGGCCACAGCTTTCACATCGGCCGCAGGCACGTGCACGCCCCCGACGGCACGCCCGTCGTGATCGACTGGCGGGCGCCGGTGTCGCGGCCGTTCTACCGGGCCAGCGCGGCCGACCCCATGGACCTGGCGCTGCGCCGGCGCTTCGGCTTCTCCGGCGGGAAGCTGACCGCCTATGAAGATGAGCTGTTCAGCACCGACCGTTCGGCTGACAGTGCCAGCCCGGGGGGACGACCCCCCGGAGCCCCCGGCGATGAAACCGAGCACCGGCCGAGCCGGATCCTCATCGAGGAGATCGAGCGGCCTCGCTCGGGACCCATGCGGGACATCGTGGCGACCATTCAGCCCGACCAGGACGACATCGTGCGGGCCGACGCCGCGCAGACGGTCTGCGTGCAGGGCGCGCCCGGTACCGGGAAAACCGCCGTGGGCCTGCACCGGGTCGCCTACCTGCTGTACGCGTACCGCGAGCAGATGCGCCGGCGCGGCGTGGTGATGGTCGGGCCGAACCGGGCGTTCCTGTCCTATATCCGCAACGTCCTGCCGGCCCTCGGCGAGCTCGACGTCACCCAGACCACCGTCGGCGAGCTGGTCGGGCGCGGGGGGACCGTGTCCGTCCGGGGGTCCGATCCTGAGCCGGTCGCGGTCGTCAAGGGGGACGCGCGCATGGCCGAGGTGCTGCGGCAGGCGCTCTGGTCGGCGCTGCGGGCGCCGACCGACGCCGTGGTGCTGCCGCGCGGATCCCGGCGGTGGCGGGTCCCCGCCTACGAGGTTGCCGAACTCGTGCGCGAGCTGCGCACCAGGGGCGTCCGGTACGGCGCGGCCCGCGAGTTGCTCGAGCACAGGATCGCGCACGTGATCTTGACCCAGATGGAGGCCGCGGGGGAGGCCTGCGACGACCGCACGCACGAGGCGGTGCGGCGCTCCCGGCCGGTGCGTTCCGCGGTCGACGCGATCTGGCCGAAGGCCGATCCGGTCCGGCTGGTGTTCGGGCTGCTGTCGTCAGCCTCCGTTATGGCCGCGGCGGCCGAGGGCATCTTGACCGCGGCGGAACAAGCCCTGATCGTATGGTCGCCCGCGCCGCGCGGGCCCGGGTCGGCGCGGTGGTCAGCGGCGGACCTCGTGCTCATCGACGAGGCGCGTGACCTGATCACCCGGACGCCCAGCCTCGCCCACGTCGTGGTCGACGAAGCGCAGGACCTGTCGCCGATGGAATGCCGCGCGCTCGGCCGCCGGTGCTCCACCGGCTCGGCCACCGTGCTCGGCGATCTGGCCCAGGGCACCACGCCCTGGTCGGCGCCCTCCTGGGAGTCGCTGCTGACGCACCTGGGCAAGCCGGGTACCGACGTGCGGGAGCTGTCCGTGGGATACCGCGTGCCCAGGCAGATCCTGGACTACGCGTCGAGCTTGCTCGCCGTCATCGCGCCCGGGCTCCGGCCCGCGTCCTCGCTGCGGGCGGATCCGGGGGCGCTGGACCTGGTTCAGGTCCGGGCCGCCTCGCTCGGCCCGGCGGTGGCGGCGGCCTGCGCGCAGGCTTTCGCGCGGCCCGGGTCGGTCGCCGTCATCGCCGCCGACCCGCAGGTCCGGTTCTTGGCCGGCGCGCTGGACGCCGCCGGAGTGGAGCACGGCGCGCCCGGTTCGGACGCGCGCCTGACGCTGGTCCCGGTCACGCTGGCCAAGGGGCTTGAGTTCGATCACGTCATCGTCGTCGAGCCCGCCCGGATCGCCGGCGCGGAGGCCAGGGGGCTGCAGCGGCTGTACGTGGCGCTCACCAGGGCCGTATCACGGCTCACGGTGCTGTATGCTGGGCCACTGCCGGCTCCGCTGCCGGCCCGGGGGGAGGAACCAGCATGACGCCCGGCTGCGGTCCTGGCCGGAGCATCGCGGACGAGCGGCCAAAGCCCCCCGCGGACCGCGCGATCGCGTCATTCGTGAACCATATTCCGGCTCGGTGCGTCTGCATGGGTGGGGGGAATGCGGGTGCGCCCGCCGGCCTCCTCCGGCCGCGAATTTCCCGATGTGCGTTGCGCGGACGCCGTGGCGGCGGCATGCTGGAGACGCGGCGACATTGAGTTTTCGGCTGACTCCTGATAGTGACGACAGTGACAATGGTGATGACGGTGGAAGCCAGGCGGACCCGCGCCCTAGAACAAACGCAGGCTGTTTACCTGGAAAAGCTAGCCGACGAGCTGTCTCACCGTGGGCTTGAGGCGTGGCTGATGGCGCCGCCGGGGCGCGTCCCCAGCCTGTACGTGGTGAACCCGGCCGCGCGGGCGCTCGAGGAGAACGTCTACGCGGGCTGCGGTAAGGACGGCATGTGGTGGTTCTGGTGGTCCTGGGCGGAACGGATAGCCGTCGCCGATGACATTGACCTGGCCGCTACCACCATCGTGCGAGTCCTTGCCTCCCTCCGTCGTGACGACTGACCACCTCCGCGGCTGATCCCCGCTCACATCGCCCGGGCCGCAGTCTTCCAGCGGGTCAAGTCGTTCCTCGCCGACGGCCGCTACCAGGCTCTCGCGCTGCCGACCGCCCAGGCTAGGCCGGCTGGCTTGAGGGCCGGCTGGGCAGCAGCGCGCTGGCCGCCAGGCCCGGGAAGGCCTGCGTGCTGCCCCGCCAGAACGCGGCGCGCTCGGCCGCGCCCTGCATGGCCAGCGCGCCGAAGGTGCGCAGCCGCTGGTCGCTGACCGCGACGATGCCGAGGTAAGCCCTGGTCACACCGTCTTCGAGGTAGGCCGCGAGCGCCATCGCGCTGGCCGCGTCGTGTACCGGGAACGGGAGCTGGTAGAAGGCCTGCGCCGCGGCCGGGGTGGCGCCGAGCCCCGAGATCATCCCGGCCAGCACGTCGCGGGCCTTGTTGTGCCCGGTCCAGTCCTGCTCGGCGGCGGCCTGGCCGCTCCCGGTCAAGTGAGCTCCTGCCACCCCGTAGCCGAAGACGGCCGCGTCTTCGG
>JASIGD010000385.1 GCA_030045295.1 Streptosporangiaceae bacterium | reverse complement strand
CGACCGGGGCGCCTCCCGAGGGCACCGGGGCCGGGCTACCGCCGCAGCCCGGCATCGGCCTGCCCAGCCCCGCGCTCCAGCGCTGGGAGATCGTCACCGTCTTCGCCGTATCCCTCGGTGCCAGCGGCGTATACGCCCTGGTCCAGTACATCGGCTCGCTGACCGCGAATCAGGCGCTCAGCAAGCAGGCGGTGGTCGTCCACGGCACGCTCGCGCCCGGCCGCCCGCTGCTCGACCTGTTCCTGCAGATCACCAGCATCACCCTGGCGCTCGCCCCGGTGCTGCTCGTCTTCTACCTGCTGGCCCGGTCCGGCGAGAAGCCGTCGTCGCTCGGCATCGACGCCAGCCAGCCGGCCAAGGACCTGGGCCGTGGAGCGGTGCTGGCCGCGGTGATTGGCGGCAGCGGCCTGGTGCTGTACCTGATCGCGTATCACCTGGGCGTCGAGCTGAACGTCGTCGCCGAGAACCTGCCCGACGTCTGGTGGCGCATCCCCATACTGCTGTACTCCGCCGCGCAGAACGCCATGCTGGAAGAGGTCATCGTCCTGGGTTACCTGCTGAGCCGGCTGGACCGGCTCGGGGTCAAGCCGGCCCAGGCGATCGCCATCAGCGCGGTGATCAGGGGCTCCTACCACCTTTACCAGGGCGCGGGCGCGTTCATCGGCAACGCCGCCATGGGCGCCATCTTCGGAGTCCTGTACCGCCGCTGGGGCCGGGTAACCCCGATGATCGTGGCGCACTTCCTGATCGACGCCGTCACCTTCGTCGGCTACGCGCTGCTGGCTGGCCACGTGTCCTGGCTGCCGGCGCCGTGAACGTCCTCCACCGGCTCGTCGAACGCGTGTCGGGCAGCCAGCCCCTGCCCCCCGGCTGGGTGGTGGTCGTGACCGCCCTGGCGGCCCTGGTCATCGTGCTGGACACCGAGTCGTGGCGGCTGGCCGGGAAGGTGATCACGATCGCACACGAAGGCGGTCACGCGCTGGTTTCGGTCCTGTCCGGGCGGCGGCTGGAGGGGATAAGGCTGCACGCGGACAGTTCGGGGACGACTTACTCGCGCGGCAAGCGGAACGGCCCGGGCCTGGTGCTCACCGCGGCCGCGGGTTACCTGACCCCGCCGCTGCTGGGCGCGGGCGCGGCCTGGCTGCTCGCCGAGCGGCACCTGACCGCCATGCTATGGCTGGCCCTGGTGCTGCTGGCCGCGACGTTCCTCGCGATCCGCAACGCGTTCGGCGCGCTAGCGGTCCTGGCCACGGCGGGCGGCGTGTTCGCGGTCAGCTATTTCGCCACGCCCGCCGTCCAGGCGGCCTTCGCCTACCTGGCCGTATGGTTCCTGCTGTTCGGCGGCGTGCGGCCGGTGCTGGAGCTGACCCGGCGCAGGCGACGGCGCCGGGGCTCACGCGGCGGCGTCTCGGACGCCGACCAGCTCGCCCGGCTGACCGGCGTGTCCCGCGGCGCCTGGGTCGCGCTGTTCGCGCTCGTGTCGATCGCCGCCCTGGCCATCGGCGCCCGGCTGCTTATCCCGCTCGCCTGGCCGCCCGGCTAAATTCGTAGACACGTTGACGGTATACAGCGGCGTCGTTATCATCGGCCGATAGTTAGATTCTGACTTAGTGAGAAGGAGCCCATGGCTAGGGCCTCAGCCGTCAAGATGCCCCCGGAGGCGAGCGTCGCGCACGGCTGCGAGGGAGCACGCCGCGTCCTGGCCCTGATGCTAGCCTTCTCAACCGATCGGAACACCCTGACCGCGCGTGATCTGGCCACCGAAACCGGCATCGCACTGCCCAGCGTCTACCGGTACATCACGCTGCTGCGCGAGACCGGGCTGCTGGTCGGCGATTCGCGCGGCAGTTACCGGCTCTCCGCCCGGCTCATCGGGCTGGCCCGGGCGGCCGAGGCCGCGGAAAGCATCATCGAGATTGCCGACCCGGTGATGTGCGAACTGGCCGCCGAGACCGGCGAGACGGTCATCTTGGTCCGGCTGATCGGCCGGTCGGCAGTTTGCGTGCACCGGGTCGAGTCCGGTCAGCGATTGCGCATCTCATTCGAGCCCGGTCAGCCGCTCTCGCTGGAGCGAGGGGCCAGCGCCAGGCTGCTGTTGTCCGGCCTGTCGCCCGAGGTCCGCCGGGATTACCTGGCGCCGCTGGCCGAACGCGATCCCGAAGCCGCCGCCCGACTCGAGGCGCGAGCCGTCCTCGCGGGGCAGCAAGGCTACGCGATCAGCGAAGAGGAACTCGAAAAAGGGGTGCGCGCCATCTCGGCCCCGGTGCTGCACGGCAAGCGCATGGTCGCCGCGCTCACCGTCCCCTCACCGCTCGTGCGGATGTCGGCCGCGACGCAGGACAGGCTGCTCGTCCAGGTCCGCGCCGCCGCCCGGGCCATCAACGAGACACTCCGCGCGGCGCAGCGGTAACGGCCTTCCTGCGGTCCCGGCCCCGGCCCGTATACCGGGATCCGCGACGGCACCGTTATCCTTCCGGCATGTCGGACTTCCGTGACGTGATCCCAGGTACCCGGATCAGGGCCAGCGATACCTCCCTGACCGAGTTGCAGGCGGCGATGGCCTCAGGCGAGCTGAGTTCTGCCGCGCTGACCAGCTTCTACCTGCAGCGCATCGACCGCCTGAACCCGGCCCTGCACGCGGTCATCACGGTGAACCTCAACGCCGCCGCCGAGGCGGCGGCCAGCGATGCGGCGCGCGCGGCGCACGGCCCCCGCGGCCCGCTGGACGGCATTCCCGTGCTGATCAAGGACAACGTCCAGGCCTCGGGGATGCCGACGACCGCGGGCTCGCCCGCGCTGCTGTCCGCCGAGCCGGGCGACGCGTTCATCGTCTCGCGGCTACGCGAGGCCGGCGCGGTGGTCATCGGCAAGGCGAACCTGTCGGAGTGGGCGAACTTCCGCTCGACCCACTCGACCAGCGGCTGGTCCACCCTCGGCGGGCAGACCAATAACCCGTACGCGCTGGACCGCAATCCGTCCGGGTCAAGTTCGGGCTCGGCGGCAGGCGTGGCGGCGGCCCTGGCTCCGGTCGCGGTCGGCACCGAGACCGACGGCTCGATTGTCTGCCCGGCCAGCGCCTGCGGGATCGTCGGCATCAAGCCCACCAACGGCCTGGTCAGCCGCCGGGGGATCGTGCCGATCTCGCCGGTACAGGACACCGCCGGGCCGATGGCGGCGTCCGTCAGCGACGCGGCGGCGCTGCTGTCGGTCCTGGCCGCCGCCGACCCCGAGGACCCCGTCGCGCCCGCTGACCAGGATGTGGCCGAACGGGCCAGAGTCGCCACCGGCCGGGCCTCCTACCAGGACGCCCTGGACCCCGCGGCCCTCGAGGGCGCCCGGCTCGGAATCTGGCGCGACCCCTCGGCTTCGGCGGGCGCCGCCACCGTCGGCGTTCTCGACATGGCGGTGGCGCAACTGCGCTCGCTGGGCGCAGTCATCACCGACCCAGTCGCTCTCCCGGACACGGATAAGATCGCCGAGCCGGAGTGGGTCGCGCTGCGCTACGAGTTCAAGTACGGGATCAACGCCTACCTGTCCTACCTGGCCGAGCTCGGCTTCGCCGGCTCCGTCCCGCTGACGCTGGCCGAGCTGATCGACTTCAACAAGCGGAACGCCGACCTGGTGCTCTCCCGGTTCGGCCAGGAGACATTCGAGCAGTCCGAGGTGACAAGCGGCGACCTCGTCGACGGCGAGTACCTGTCGGCCCGGCGCGAGGCCACCCGGCTGGCCAGCGCCGCCATCTCCGCGCCGGTGGCCGAGCACGGGCTGGACGCCATCGTGGCCCTGACGGCCAACGCCGCCTGCCTGACCGATTACGTGCTCGGCGATCATGACGTGTTCCACACCTCGAGCCCGGCTGCGGTAGCCGGCTGCCCGTCGATCACGGTGCCGTTCGGGTACGTGTCAGGGCTGCCGGTCGGCGTGTCGTTCTTCGGGCCGCGCTGGACCGAGCCCCGGTTGATCGCCTTGGCCTACGCCTTCGAGCAGGCCACCCAGAACCGCCAGGCCCCGACCCTGGCCCCCAGCGTCACCCAGCCTCCCCGCTAGCGCCGCGCCGGCACCCGCCGCACCCTCGCCGCAAGCCCACCGAAGGACTTGCCCCGGCCGTGAGCTGGCGCAGCGCCCGGACCGCCCGCTGCGGCCCGCGCGATAACCTGGCGAACATGGATTCTTGGCGCCGAGCGGAGGTCCCCAGGCTTCCGGGGAACGGCCTGGCGCCGCGGCTGCACGACACGGCCACCGGCGAGCTGGTCCCCGCCGCGGCGGGCCCCGTGGCCACGCTGTACGCGTGCGGCATCACCCCCTACGACGCGACCCACATCGGGCATGCCGCCACCTTCACCGCCTGGGACCTGCTGGTCCGCGCCTGGCTGGACGCGGCCCTGGAACTCCCGGAGCCGTCCCAGCCGACACCGCAAACCACGCAGACCCCCGAGCCGTCCCGGCTGGCCGTCGTATACGTGCAGAACGTGACGGATGTCGATGATCCGCTCCTGGAACGGGCCACCCGAGACGGCGAGGACTGGCGTGAGCTGGCCCGCCGCGAAATCCAGCGCTACCGCTCCGACATGGCGGCGCTGCGCATCCTGCCGCCGACCCACCTGATCGGCGCCACCGAGGCGCTGCCCGTCATCGAGCGGTTCGCCGGCCGCATGGCCGACCGCGGTGCCCTGTACGACGTGGACGAGGACCTCTACTTCGCCAGGTCGGCCGATCCCGGATTCGGCGCGCTGTCCGGACCAGGCACGCCCACCGGCCTGGATCCGGCCGAGATGATCGACCTCGCCGCGCAGCGCGGCGGTGATCCAGGCCGGCCGGGGAAGAAGGATCCGCTGGATGTGCTGGTCTGGCGCGCGGAACGGCCCGGCGAGCCGGCCTGGGACTCGCGGTTCGGACCCGGCAGGCCGGGCTGGCACGTCGAGTGCGCCGCGATCGCCACCGACTACCTGGGCGCCGCGTTCGACGTCCAGGCCGGCGGCTCTGACCTGATATTCCCGCACCACGAGATGAGCGCGTCGCACGCCCGCGTCGCGTTCGGGCGAGTGGAAGGTGTGTTCGCGCGCGTGTACGTCCACGCCGGGATGGTCAGCTACCGCGGCCAGAAGATGTCGAAGTCGCTGGGCAACCTGGTGTTCGTGAACCAGCTGCTGGCCGGGGGCGTTGATCCGATGGCGGTGAGGATGGCGATACTGGCCCATCACTACCGTGCCGACTGGGAGTGGACCGACGCCATCCTGGCCGACGCGGGTGCCCGGCTGACTCGCTGGCGCGCCGCGCTCGCCCGCGCCGAGGCAGCCGCTCCCGCGGCACATAACGCCGAGCCGGCCAGCTCGGCCGACGAGGTCCTCGCGGGGGTGCGAGCGCGCCTTCGTGATGACCTGGACGCTCCCGGCGCGCTGAGCGTGATCGATCGCTGGGCTGACCGGCTCCTGGCCGAGGCGCCGACCCGGATCACGGCTGAGGACGTCTCCGGGGCGCGGCTGGTCAAGGACACGATCGACGCCCTGCTGGGGGTCGAGCTCTAGGCTCGCAGGACCACGCGCCCGGACCCCGGCGCTGCCCAGTTCGTCAACCAGGCCGCGGGTACGGGCGGGACGTCTTACGGTCTGCTTATGGGCGTTTCCGACCTGCCCTCGCCGCGCTGGGTGAAGCTGCTCGACCAGTCGCGGTGCATCGGGTGCCATGCGTGCACTACGGCCTGCAAGAGCGAGAACGAGGTGCCGGTCGGCGTGACCCGGACGTACGTCAAGTCGGTGGACGTCGGGGTGTTCCCGCAGGCCAGCCGCGCGTTCCAGGTAACCAGGTGCAACCAGTGCGAGGACGCGCCGTGCGTGGCGGCGTGCCCGACCCGGGCCATGTACCGGCGCGAGGACGGCATCGTGGACTTCGACAAGGGCGTCTGCATCGGCTGCAAGGCGTGCATGGCCGCCTGCCCGTACGACGCGATCTTCATTAATCCTGAGGACCATTCGGCGGAGAAGTGCAACATGTGCGCGCACCGGCTGGATGTCGGCTTGGAGCCGGCCTGCGTCACGGTCTGCCCCACCGAGGCGATTGTCATGGGGGACCTGAACGACCCGGCCTCGAAGGCCGCGCAGACGATTAACCGTGAACCGGTGCAGGTAAGGCGGCCGGAGAAGAACACCCGGCCGCGCGTCTTCTACAAGGGCGCGCAGCAGGCGACGCTGGACCCGCTGGCCGCCCGCAGGCCCCGCGGCGGGCTGTTCGCGTGGGCCACCCAGGGCGGGCCTGATCCGCAGCTGGTGACCTCGGGCCACCCGGGCCGGACGGTCTCGTCCGCGGCGGCGCTGCTGTCTTATGACGTGCCACATCACGCGCCTTGGGGCTGGCGGGTCAGCCTGTACACGTGGACCAAGTCGATCGCGGCCGGCGGCTTCGCGGTGCCGGTCGCGCTCGCCTTCGCCGGCCTGGTCGGCTGGGGGAACGCCGCCGTGCGCTGGGCGGCGCCGGTGCTGGCGCTGGCGTTCCTGGCGACGACCGGCGCGCTGCTGATCGCCGATCTGAAGCACCCGACGCGGTTCTACCTGATCTTCACCCGGCGTCACTGGCGGAGCTGGCTGGTGCGCGGGTCGTTCATCCTGGGCGGCTACGGCGCGGCCGTGGCCCTTTACCTGGTCGCGGCGCTGACCGGCTCGGTGCTGGCCCGGCAGGTCCTGGGCGGCCTGGGGCTGCCGCTGGCCGCCGGCGCCGCCGTCTACACCGCTTATCTGTTCGCCCAGGCCAAGGCGCGCGACCTGTGGCAGAGCCCGCTGCTCGCGCCGCACCTGGCCGTGCAGGCGGCGCTGGCGGGCGCGGCGG
>JASIGD010000384.1 GCA_030045295.1 Streptosporangiaceae bacterium | reverse complement strand
GCGCGTACCTGGCCGTCCTTAGCCCGCACTGCCCCGGCGGCGGCCGCGCAGTCCGCCGATGTGACGACAAGACCGCCGGAATCCGCCGACGTGGCGGCAACCATGAGCCGTACCCGTCCCCGCGGGCTTCTCGCCCGGCGCTCGCGAGGATGACCGGCGGCGGGTCGCCGCGTTACGCTTTGTTGACGTTGCGCTTGTGCGGAGGCGCCGGTAATGACAAACCCGGGGAACCCTAAAGCGGTCGGCGCAGGAGGCCGTGGCCGCCTGCGGGCGTCGCACGCTGACCGCGAGCAAGTGATCGACCTGCTGAAAACCGCGTTCGTGCAGGGCCGGCTGGCCAAGGACGAGTTCGACGCGCGGGTCGGTCAGGTGTTCGTGTCGCGGACCTACGCGGAGTTGTCCGCGGTCACCGCCGACATCCCGGCCGCGCCGATCGCGGTCCCGCCGCCCCGCAAGCCCCCCAGGACACGGACCCGGCCGTCGATGAACAAGGCGATCACCGGCGGCGCGTGCGTGATCGTCGCGGGACACATCGGCATGCTAGGCGCTCTCCTCACCGGTAACGGGATCCTGGTGCTCCTGATGGGACTGGCCATCGTCATCGGAGCTGCGGTGGCCGTCGTGGCCATGATCGTCGCGGCGGAGCCGTGACCTGCCCCGGCCGGAGCGCGGTCCGGAGCGCGGTCCGGAGCGCGGTCCGGAGCGAGGGCCGGAGGTAGCCCGAGAAGCGCACGACCGGGCACGGCGGCCGCGACGCCGTCATCTACGCCACGACCCTGGACCAGCGGTCAGGTCCGATAGCGGCCGTAGCGGCTGAAGTGGATACTGGTGGCTGTGCGCCAGGAGAGAGCGTTCGACGGGTTCCGGCTGGCCTACGACCGGACCGGACCGGGACCTGGCCCGCCTGCCGTGCTGTTGCTGCACGGCTGGCCGGGGGATCGGACCGACTACCGCGAGGTGGTGCCGCTGCTGTCCGGCGTCGATGTGGTCGTGCCTGACCTGCGGGGTTTCGGCGAATCGGACAAGCATGAAGCCGAGCCGGGCCGCCAGTACACCGCCGTCGCCCAGGCCCGGAGTCTCATCGGGCTCATCGGGGAACTAGCCCTCGACCGGCCCGTGATCGCCGGCTATGACATCGGCAGCAGGATCGCCCAGGCCATCGCCGCCGACCGGCCCGATCTGGTCCGCGCCCTGGTCGTCGCGCCTCCGCTGCCCGGGATCGGCCCCAGGATCCTGCAGCCGCGGGCCCAGCAGGAGTTCTGGTACCAGGCGTTCCACCGCCTCGGGCTCTGCGCTGAGCTGGTCGACGGACAGCCGGCGGCCGTACGCGCCTACCTCAAGCACTTCTGGTCGCACTGGTCCGGGCCGGATTATCAGGTAACCGACGACCACCTTGATCACCTGGTTTCGGTCTACGGGCCGCCCGGCGCGTTCGCCGCCTCGATCGCCTGGTACCGGGCTGGAGCGGGATCGGTGGCGACGTCGCTCGCCGAGCGCGCTCCCGATCCCGGCCGCAGGATCGCGGTCCCCACAACGGTGCTGTGGCCCGAATACGATCCGCTGTTCCCCCGCGAATGGTCCGACAGGATCGGTGATTTCTTCGCCGCGGCCCGGCTGACCTGGCTCGATGGAGTCGGCCACTTCTCGCCAGTGGAAGGCCCGCGCGACTTCGCCGCGGCCGTCGCCGCGGCCGCCGGTCTCGGCCCCGGCGGGCCGGATCAGGGCGGCGACGCGGCCGGACCGCGCGGCACGGGCGGAGCCTTAGCGTCCGACCAGCTGTGCACGACCGTGGTATCGGCGGTGAACCGGACCCCGCAGCCGGGCGCCCAGCGCTGAGCCGCCTCGCGCAGGCAGGCGTCGACGACCTCAGACACGGCCGCACCGTGCTCGCGCGGACAGTGCACCAGCAGCTCATCGTGCAGGCACAGCACGATGCGCGCGCCGAGGTCCCGGCCGCGGGCCCGGACCGTGACCGCCCACATTTTGAACAGCTCCGCCGCGGCACCCTGGATCATCGCGTTGCGCGCGTAGCGCCCGTAGGCCGCAGCCCGGCTGCTGCTCCGCGGGTCCGCAGACTCTGCGTCGCCGGGGGCCAGCACGATCAGGCGTCCGCCGTAGGTCCGCAGGTCGCGGCCTGCCCGTCCGGCGCGGTCCGCCGCGTCGAGGTAGGCCATCGCGACCGGGTAAGCGGCGTTAAGCCTGCGCAGCGCCTGCGCACCGTGGCCGGTCGTCTGCCCGTACATCGCGCCGAGCACCGCCACCTTGGCGGTGGGCCGGTCCAGGCGGAGCTGCGCGGCTATCGGCGCGTACATGTCGTCGGACCGCGCGGCGAGAACCAGCGCCTGGTCCCCAGACACCGCGGCCAGCACGCGCGGCTCGATCTGGCCCAGGTCGGCCCGGACGAAGACCTGACCTTGCTCGGCCACCACCGCCCGGCGCATCGTGGCCGGCATGTTGTGCAGCCCGGCCGACGCGGTCATCCGGCCCGCCGCACCGTCGGAGCCGGTCCAGCTACCGCGCAGCCGGCCGTCCTCCCCGAGGTTCTCATCCAGCCATCCGTAGCCGTAGGTGGTCGCGATCCGCTCCGCCTTGCGCCACTCCAGCAGGGCGCCGATCAGCGGGTGCGCGTCGCAGAGCTGGCGCAGCCGCCACGCCCGCGTGTCGGGAACGTCCACGCCGATCCGGGCCAGCAGCGACCGGACCTGGGCCGGGCTGCGCAGGTCGGCCGTTACCCCGGCCGGCGCGTGGCGCAGGACCTGCGCATCGCGCGCGGCTCGTGCGGCCACGGCCTCGCTCTCGCTGCGCGGCCTGGGCCCGATAATCCCGGCCAGGACCTGCTCCGCTACCGCCCGGTTCATCGGCAGACCGTCCGCCGACAGCTCGGCGCACAGCAGCTCCGCCGTGGACTCGCAGCGCGCCGTGGCCACCGCCATCGGCCGGTCAGCCAGCGCGGCGAGCGTCCGCTGCTGCAGTTCCGCGGCCGTACGCGCCAGTGCGGCCCACCGGG
>JASIGD010000383.1 GCA_030045295.1 Streptosporangiaceae bacterium | reverse complement strand
CGCCCGCAGCTCGTCGCGGGGCCAGGAGGCGGGCGGCAAGCCCGCGAGGTCGGCTAGCCGACGTTAAGAAGGTTGACCGCACGCTGTGATTAAACAGGTACGACTGGCCCTATCGGAGAGATTGTTAAAACCATCTGGCCATGTACCGCCCGGGCTGCCCCCTTCCCAAGAGTAAGTGCCAGACCTCTCGCCGGTCCCTGGAGCGGCCTGGAGGCCGCGGGGTAAGGTTGCCCCGGTTGAGGGGATACCCAGGATTGCGCAGGCCCGGCCACGGCCAGCCGGTCAAACCGGAGGGCCGTACGAGCGACTCGGGGCAGATGAGTACGGTTCGCGACCAGAGCGCCAATGCATAAGATACGGCCCAGCGACTGGCCTGCGGGGTCCTAACGGGATCTGCCAAGCGTCCAGCGACGCGGAAGCTCGTGATAACCGCGCACGTAGCCGCAGTTAGGCGTGTTCTGTGGCGACCGCGGGCAGCCGGGCTTTGACGGGCAGGACAAGGTGATCTGCGCCGTATGGCAGGAAACACATCAGCTGGGGCTGCCCCGCTCGTGGCCTGGGCCTGGACTGCCAAGCAGCTGGATGACGTCCTTGGAATGAGTGACCGGCAGCCGGTTGCCTTCCAATTCGATGCGCGCCTGGCTGGCGTCGTCGATCAGCTCCAGCACGCGCACGTTGACTCTCTGGTGAACCCTGACCGTCAGGCCTGCGCGCGGGACCTGGAAGATGAGGGAGGTGGGCTCGCTGCGCCTGGTGGCCGCGGCGAACCCGTACACCATCGTGGCGGAGACACCGACAAGCATCCTGGCCGGCAGTCCCGAGCGGGCATCGGCGGCCCGCATGCCCGCTACCGAGCCCACCCCCAGGCCCGCTGCCTCCCCCGCCTCGCCGAGCAACCCCCCGGCCTGGCTGCCCGCCAGGCCGCCGGCGAACATGCCGCCGGTATGGCCCCTCGGATTGAACTGCCCGGCCGCGAGCACCTGATCTGCGATCCCGCGCGCAGCAAGAGCATCCTGCACCAGGGCGGTCATCTGTTCCTCGGACATCGCGGCAGATCCTCCTCGGCTAAGCAGCTGACCCGGACGTTCACATCCAGCGTCGCATCCAGGTCGGCCAGGCTCTGCTCGGTCACCGGGGCGATACTACTCAGGTAGCCGGCGTTGTTGAAGGCGCAGTCCAGCCGGCCGTAGGTCTGGACCGCGGTGTCGGCCATGCGCCGCACGTCGTCTTCGACGGTCACGTCCGTTCTCACGAAGGTGCCCTGGCCGCCGGACTCCCGGATCAGGTCGAGCGTCTTGCGTCCCTGATCCTGGCGTCGGCCAGCCAGGACAACCGATGCCCCCGCGCGGGCGAAGGCCACGGCGGTCGCGCGTCCGATGCCCGAGGTCGCACCGGTGACCAGTGCGGTCTTGCCTGCGAAGTCAGCCATCTTCTCACGCTAGCCGGGTGCAGGCCTGCGCCGCCGCTGCGGCCCGGTCCTAGGCGGACGGTGAGGCCATTCTGCGCGGCCTGAGAATCCTCGATGATTAACTTGGCTGCGGCGCGCCGATCGGGCAGTCAGGCCGCACGAGACGATGAGCTGGGAGGGCCTTCTGGAGGCCCCCGGCCTGTCGGCCCACGATCACCATGTGGCTGGCGCCCTTCGGTTAACGGTGATTCAGGGAGAGCCTGCTGGGACGTTTGGGCCTTGGCTACGGGGACGTTCGGGCGTAGTGATAGAAGCCGCAAGGTGACAGGGAGCTATGGACTGCGTGACTTCAGGGCCGCGGCTGGGAGCCGGGGCGCCAGTCCACCCCGATCGTGCCCTGTGCGGCCGCCACCCCGCTACGACCTGGGCAGCCGTCCTGCCTCCGGCGCGGGCGCCTAGCTGTAGTAGTCGTTGCCCCTGGAGAATTCGACGAAGGTGCACGGCTGGTCTCCGGCCGTCCAGGCGTCGTGGCCGGGGGGGAGCAACATCACCTCCCCGGCGGAGAAGTCTTCCTGCGAGCCGTCGCGCAGCAGGACCCGCAGCGTTCCCGCGGTCACCAGGGCTACATGGGGCAGTTCGCACAGGTCCGTTCCCGCGTAGGACTTGAGGTCCGTTGACCACCTCGCCCCTGGGTGGAAGGTCACCTCGGTGACGGCGACGCCGTCCAGCTGGGCGGTCTTCTTAGAGATGAGCCCGTGAACGTCGGCGGGGATGTCGGCGATGCGGGCCTTCTGCATGGCCGGGTTGTAGGACGCCATGAGCCCAAGCCTGGCCGGTTGCAGGCTAGAAGTCTAGTAACCTGATCGAATTGACCGGAAGTCTCGGGTGCCGGGGCGGCTCCCGGAGCTGAGCGGTTCGGCGTATCCCGGCGGTAAGGGGCGCTGCACAGCTACCCGCCTACGCAGCGGCACGACTGGCAGGCGGCCGCTCGTAACAGGCGATTTTGTTGCGACATCGCCTGGTGCCCAGCCGTAGCCCATCTGCCGTGCGGGACGGATCGCGGCGAGATCCAGGCGAGGGGCGGTAGCGGCAGGACTGGTGACCTTGGCCCTTGCCGCCCGGGACCAACGCCTGCGAGACCGCCCCCCGGCAGCGCTATCGTGAAGGTTGCCCGAGGGAAGGGAAACCGGAGGGACACCGAAGGGAAACCGGAACCCGGGCAACGGCCGAAGGGGACGAACCGGAGAACGCCGGACGAAGGGAAACCAGGGAAGGCGGGCGAAGGGGGAGAACCCGGCGGGCAAACGGGAAACCGGAGGAAAGCCCGCAGGGGAAACCGGAGGACGTGAGGTGAGGCCCCAGACCACCCGGTGAGAATCCGGGGATCCGGGGCCGCACGCCGCGCGGGAGTCCGCGGCGGCCGGATCTAATGCGGCGACGCCCGCGGTTCGTCGCGGCTGACATCGTGAGGCGGGGGTGCGAGCCCGCGAGGTCAGCCAGCCGTGAAGCAGGTTGGCTGCGCACTGTGATTAATCCGGTACGTATGGTCATATCGGAGAGATTGTTAAACTAAGTACACGCCGTCGGAGCCGTCTCCCAAAGAGTACGTGCTGGTCTCTCGCCGTTCCCTGGAGCGGCTTGAAGGGGTCCGCTGAGACTGCCTGGGTAGAAGGGGGCGCCCTGGACTGCTCAGGCCCACCTGAGACGAGTCCAGCTGTGCGAGCGGGTAGCAGTGACCAGCGATGTTGTGCGTGCCAACCGTGCAGGGTGGCCGGGGATGGCCGCATGCCTCAGCTTCGTGGTGCGCGGGGAACCGGTTAGGGGTAGTCGACCCCTCAGGCCAGCAGGCGGTCGTGATGGCCTCCACTGCTAGCGCGTGTAGTGCGCGGCGACGTCGATCCCGTGCCTGCCGCCTGACGCCATAGGCGATCGACGCGCACGCGCACTCGGTCCTCGACAGCAGGCCGTGGCGGCACCCCGGGCACGGGCGCCCACTGCCTGGGCGGAGCCCTCGGAGGTCCTGGTCGCCGCGGCTGCCTGCTCGAGGCCGTTCGCATGCCCCCAAGGTGTACCTGCCGGACTGGCCCGAGGTTGTCACCCCGCACGTGCTGCGGCATTTCTGCGCCTCCCAGTTACCTGGGCGGCATGACGGGCATACTTCTGCCGTAACTCGAAGGGCGTGAACAGTGGCCGAAGATACGTCTCCCGCAACGGAGGTCGATAAGTTTCTGACTGACTTCGGCAACGCGGACCGGAAGGAGTTGGAGCGCGCGAGTTCGGCCGTTCGGTCAGATCAGCCCGCGTGGATGGCTGCGGGAGGAAGGGTGGCGGAGATTGTCGCAAGCCTGGGTCTCGACGAGCAGAAAGCGCAATTCTGCCAACAAGCAGCGGCGATTTTCAAGGGAAAGGCAGCGCAAATCCAACCCGAGGATCGCCAGTACGCCCTCTGGGCAGCTCAGGGCGTGATCGTGGGCCTACTGGCTGGCGGCAGCGCCAGGAGGACTGACCTAGGCCTGCTTTTCAAGCCATTCGACCAGTTGCTTCGGGAAACGCCGATTCCAGCGCCTGGGGAGAACGCCTACTGTGAGAAGCACCCGGCAGTGCCGCTAACGTATGGCGGCTGTCAAGCGTGCCGTGACGAGGAGCGCTACCCGCCGCGGCGGTAGAGCTCGACAAATCAGCCGCCGGGTTGGGGCTCGGTCGTGCGACATCCTCGATGTCACGCCCGCGTGACTGAGACGGCCAGTGCTGCCACTCTCACCGCCGGGACGGTCACCATGGACGTTCCTCCATCGCCGGGTGGACCATGTCAACAAGCACGCGCAGGTACGTTGCGCGATGACGATGACCAATACCCAATTACCATTCGGCTGGCTGCTGTGCGCTGCCGCGCATCCTTGCCACCAGGACTGTGGTGACGGCAGGCTAGGGCGCGATCCGGCCGCAGCAAATGATCACCGACCAAGGGGCGCGCATGACTACTGACACTCACGACGACGACTCAGCTTCTTCGCCACTGGTCCGGCAGGTCAACAACGGAAACTGGCTGCCTCGCGAGGAGGCCGAGTCGCTGAGGAGTGAGCTGTTCTACCAGCGGGCGGTGTATGCCTACATGACGATGCTCCCGGCGTTGAACGTGATCGGGATGCGTGACGGCTCGCAGGCCGCGTTCGGCTCGGGATATCACGTGCTGCCGGTCTGGAAGGACCGGATGGACAGCCGGACGTGGGTGCCCACGCCGAACGCGGACGTCATCTACTCGATGACATACCTGGACCTGAAGCAGACCGGGCCGCTGGTGGTCAATGCTCCGGCGAACGTGATCGGGATGTTCACCGACTTCTTCCAGCGCACGATCACCGATGTCGGGGCAGTGGGTCCGGACCGGGCACGGGGTGGCCTGTACTTGCTCTTGCCGCCGGGTTACGACGGTCATGTCCCGGGTGGCTACTACACGTTCGGCTCGTCCACCTACAACGTGTTCTTGTTCTTCCGCACGATCATGGGGCAAGGCGACGGGAAGCCGGACCCGGCCGCCGGTGTCGCGGTCGCCGAGCAGACCCGGATCTTCCCGCTGTGGACGCCGGAGAAGGACGTCCCGGCCATGGAGTTCCCCAATGCCAGCGGAATCCGGCTGGACATGATGTATCCCGCCGACTTCACCTACTGGACGAAGCTGAAGGAGTTCGTCGACTACGAGCCGGTCTCGGCGATCACCCCGGAACTGCGCGGAGTCCTCGCCTCCATCGGGATCATCAAGGACCACGCGTTCGACCCCAGCGGATGGCAGCGTGAACAGCTCGGCCGGGCCGTCGCGGATGCCCCCAAGATGATCTTGGCCACCGTTCAGCTCGGCCGCGAGGACAAGCGCAACTACTACTACCACGACCGGCAATGGGAGGCCGCCTGGTGCGGCGGCACTGCGGAGTGGATGCAGGAGAGCTACCTGGACCTCAACGCCCGGTCGCGGTTCTTCCAGTACGCCTACTCCTCGGCCCCGGCCATGGTCATCCACACCACGGGAGCAGGCTCGAAGTACCCCTACACCATCCGCGACGCGGCCGGGGAGTTCCTCGACGGAACCCACACCTACAAGCTCCACCTGCCGCCGGACCCGCCTGCCGGGCTGTTCTGGGCTGCCACCGCCTACAACATCACCGACGGAACCATGCCCGAGACCGACCAGCTGCTGCCCTCGACCAACGGCTACTACGACATCCCGGCCAACGACGACGGCTCCATCGACCTGTGGTTCGGCCCACGCCAGCCCGACGGGGCCACTGACGCCGCCTTCATCAAGACCATCCCCGGACGTAACTTCGTCGTCGCCCTCCGCTTGTACGGCACCAGCGCCGAGTTCTACGACCAGACCTGGCGGCCCGACGACTTGGTCAGGGTCGACTGACCCGGGCCTTCCCGCGTAGTGTCGCGTAGTCTCGCAGGAATGGATCTCAGTCCCTCGGGCCTGGCCACCAGGGCACCGCAGACGCGGGCTGTCGTTCGGGCGCCGATCACCCTCTACCGGCACGGGCGCGGTTCATGACGCCCACGGAGGCCTCAGCCGCCCTGGACCATTATCAGCGTGCTCATCCCGGCGCGTGGGATCACCTGCGCCAGGCTATCGAAAAGGTCACGGGCCACCAGGCACAGCCGACACTGAAAAACGCCTAGCCGCCGCCACCTCAAGCCACCAGACCAAGGTCACGAAACATCGAGGTTAACCACCAGCTCAGCGAGGATTAGTGCGAGATCCTCCACCACCATGCCTTTGGGAGCGTCGAGGGTCGTTCCCGGTGCCGAAAGGTCCGGGACAGGCCGAGCTGTTCACCGCCAGTGATCATGGATGTACTCATACGCTTCCTTGAGGTCGGTCAACGGAGGCGAGGCGTTTCCTCTGCGGACAAAGAACTCCGCGGGGAAACCCTTGGTGACCAGGAAAACGGGGCGCGGGGAGCGGCTGACGTCCACGCGGCAGATCTGAATGCCGTTGACATAGGGAAACGAGAGCGTCACGAGCTGGTTCGGGTCGGGGTCGAGGTTTTTAGACAGTGCGTCACGGAACTTTAGCTCGAAGCCGTCCACGGTCTTGTGGTCGGAGAAGTCGTTCAGGTCGTCCTCAAGGCCCGTCGGTTCTCCCGTATTCGCCACGCCGATCATGAGCGTTCCGCCCCCGCTGTTGAGGAAGGCGCAGACAGCCTTCATGCATGCTCTGAGCAGGTCCGGGTTCCGCTTTTGCAGGTTCGTATCCCATCGCATCGTCTGCTTGAATTCAAGCCAGGCGGTCTCGCCGCCGGCGATCAGCAGCGCGAGATCGGCTGTCCTTTCGATGTCGCGGAGTTCATCGAGAACG
>JASIGD010000382.1 GCA_030045295.1 Streptosporangiaceae bacterium | reverse complement strand
GGCGCGGGCCTGGACTGGAAGACGTCGCTGCAGGAGCTCACCGCGGGCGAGCTGCTCGGGGTGCCGGAGTATCAGGTCGAAGAGAGCGGCCCCGATCATCAGAAGTCGTTCCGCGCCGTCGTCAAGGTCGGCGGCCGGGTGCTCGGCTCCGGCCAGGGGCGCTCGAAGAAGGCCGCCGAGCAGCTCGCCGCCGAGGCGGCCTGGAACGCGATCTCCGCCGAAGCCGGCCACCCCAAGGACGCGCCCGCCACGGACCCGCAGCCCACGGACCCGCAGCCCACGGACCCGCAGCCCACGGACCCGCAGCCCAAGGACGCCCGGTCAAAGAACGGCGGGCCGGCCGATCGCGGCGGTACGGGAGCTCCTGGTCCCGCGCGGGACCGGTGAGGCATGCCGGAACTACCCGAGGTTGAAACCGTTCGCCGTGGCCTGGAACGCCACGTCGTGGGCCGCGACATCGACACCGTCCGCGTCCTGCACCCGCGCGCCGTGCGCCGGCACCTGGCGGGTGCGGCCGAATTCGAGGCCGCCCTCGAAGGGCGGTCCACCGGTAGCGCCAGGCGCCGGGGCAAGTACCTGTGGCTGTCGGTCGGCGAGGACGCGCTGCTCGCCCACCTCGGCATGAGCGGGCAGTTGCTGGTCGGCGACCCGGACCGGCCGGTCTCGCCGCATGTGCGCGTGTGGTTCACCTTCAAGGACTCCGGCCCCGACCTGCGCTTCACCGACCAGCGCACGTTCGGCCACATGTGCGTGGTGCGGGACGGCGCCGAACTCCCCGCGCCGATCGCCCACATCGCCCCCGATCCGCTGGAGCCCGCCTTCGACCCCGCCGTCCTGGCCCGGCGGCTGCGCGCGCGCCGTACCGGGCTCAAGCGCGCCCTGCTGGACCAGTCGCTGGTCAGCGGGATCGGCAATATCTACGCCGACGAGGCGCTGTGGCGGGCCGGCCTGCACTGGGCCCGGCCCACGGAAACCCTGAACCGGACGGAGGTCGCCCGGCTCCTGGAGGCGGTCCGTGAGGTCCTCGGGGAGGCCCTGGCGGCCGGCGGGACGACGTTCGACAGCCTGTACGTGAACGTCAACGGGCAGAGCGGTTACTTCGAGCGGTCGCTCGCGGTGTACGGCCGGGAGGGCCTGCCGTGCCGCAACTGCGGCACGCCGATCCGACGCGATCCCTTCATGAACCGGTCCGCTTACAGCTGCCCTCGCTGTCAGCCCCGGCCCCGCCGCGCCCGCTGGTAATCAGCACGTCAATGCGCCGCGAAACCCCTCGGCGCCGGCTGATAAGCTAAACGGCAGGCGCCTGATCAGCACTTAACTTGACCAGTAAACGCCTGGGTGGGACACTAGGAACCGTTGATTGCGCGTGCGGGTTCGCGCGTGTTAAGTATGTGCCCACCCTGGTCACTCAGCGTGGAGGACCTTTAACAATGGCGAAGGCTCTATTCGGCCACGTCGGCGGTCCCGATCCCCGCATGATTTCCGAGATGCGCCGCCTCCAGCAGCGAGTACGGGACCTGGAAGCCGAGCTTGTCCGGCTCCAGGAAGAGAAGGACGCGCTCACGGTAGAGGCAGCGCACGAGGACATGCTGGTGTCGGACCGCGAGCCTGCGCTCGCCTAGCGAGCGTCAGCGGGACGAGGCAAACGGCAAGGAACGAACCAGGGGCGCCACCGGTGGCGCCCCTTCTTCGTTGTCTGCGTCTGCCGCGGTTTTAAGCCACGCGGACCCCCGGCTGCCCGCCGCCGATCCGGCACGCGTGCCGAGCTGAGGTTCCCGGTTTCGCGTGCCGTTCGGCGGTAAGGTGCGTGCAGCCCTATAGTTCGGACCCGTGAATCAGCAGGGGAGGAGGCGACAGGTGTACCTGAAGAGCCTCACCCTACGCGGCTTCAAGTCGTTCGCCTCCGCCACCTCGCTGCGCCTCGAACCCGGCATCACCTGCGTCGTGGGCCCGAACGGCTCGGGCAAGTCCAACGTGGTCGACGCGCTGGCCTGGGTGATGGGCGAGCAGGGCGTGAAGTCGCTGCGCGGCGGCAAGATGGAGGACGTCGTCTTCGCCGGCACCAGCTCGCGCCCGCCGCTGGGCCGGGCCGAGGTGACGCTCACCATCGACAACGGCGACGGCGCCCTGCCGATCGAGTACGCCGAAGTCACCATCAGCCGCCTGATGTTCCGGTCCGGGCAGAGCGAGTACGCCATTAACGGCGATCAATGCCGCCTGCTCGACGTGCAGGAACTGCTGTCCGACTCCGGGCTCGGCCGGGAGATGCACGTGATCGTCGGGCAGAATCAGCTCGAAATGGTCCTGCACGCGGGTCCCGAAGCCCGCCGCGCGATGATCGAGGAAGCCGCCGGCGTGCTCAAGCACCGCAAGCGCAAGGAGAAGGCGCTGCGCAAGCTGGAGGCGATGCAGGCCAACCTGACCCGGCTGGTCGATCTCACCGCCGAGCTGAGCCGGCGTCTGAAGCCGCTCGGCCGGCAGGCCGAGATGGCCAGGAAGGCCGCTGTCATCCAGGCCGAGCTGAGGGACGCCAGGCTCAGGCTGCTCGCCGACGACTACGTGGCGCTGGCCGCCGACCTGGAGCGGGACGTGGCGGACGAAGCGGCCGCCGCGGCGCGCCGCGCCGCCCTCGAGCAGGAGCTGGCCCGGGCCCGGCGGACCGAAGCCGACACCGAGCGCGCCGTCCAGCAGGCCTCGGCGCTGCTGGTCGGCGCGCAAGAAACCTGGTTCGCCCTGTCCTCGCTGGCCGAACGGCTGCGGGGGACGTACCACCTGGCCGCGCAGCGGCGCGCGTTGCTGACCGCCGACCCCGAGCCCGACCACCCCGGGCGCGACCCCGACGAGCTGGACCGGCAGGCGGCCGAGCTGCAGAATGAGGAAGACAGGCTGGTCACGCGGCTGGAAGCGGGCCGCGAGGTGCTGGCCACCGCGGTCGCGGAACGCACCGCGGCC
>JASIGD010000381.1 GCA_030045295.1 Streptosporangiaceae bacterium | reverse complement strand
GGCCCGCGGCGGGCAGCGGGGCACAGCGGGGGCGGCCGCGGAGCCAGGAGGCCGACCGCGCGATCCTCGCGGCCGCCGCGCAACTGCTGGCCGAGCGAGGGCTCGCCGCCATGACGATCGAGCAGGTAGCCGCGCGCGCCGGGGTCGGGAAGACGACGATCTACCGGCGCTGGCCGTCCAAGGGCCTGCTCGCGCTTGACGCGTTTGTCACCTCGTTCCGCGAGCAGCAGCCGCTACCGGACACCGGGACGCTGCGCGGTGACCTGATCGCGGCGCTGCGCGCCTGGGTCCGGGCGGTCACCGAGACGCCGATGGGATCGATGCTGACCGGCCTGATCGCCGAGGCCCAGCACGACCCCGAGCTACACGCGGCCTGGCGGGACCGCGTGACCGAACCGCTGCGCAGGCAGCGCCGGATCATGCTGGACCGCGCTGTCGCCCGCGGCGAGATCCCGGCGTCCATCGACCAGGAGGTGGTCCTCGACCTGCTGTTCGGCTCGGCTCAGCACCGGCTGCTGCTCGGTCACCTCCCGATGACCGACGACTTCATCCACAACGTCGTCGACGTGATCCTGGGCGGTATCGAGTCCGCCCCGGGCTGACCCGGCTGTCGGCCTGATCTGCTTTTCGGGCGGGTTGATGATGCTTGACCGACGCGCTAGCGGTCCGGCAGGACGGCTTCGACCTCGATCTCGACAAGCCAGGCGGGGTCGAGCAGGCCGGCCACGATCACGGCGGTCGCCGCGGGCCGGATGCCGGCGAAGACCTCGCCGTGCGCGCGGGCGACATCGCGCCAGTGGGCGGCGTCGGTGAGGTACATGCGCGTGCGGACGACGTGGTCAAGGCTGGTGCCGGCCCGGTCCAGTGCTTCGCCGATCAGCTCGAGGCACAGCCTGGCCTGGTCGTACGGCCGGGGCGGTGGCGGACCCCCGCCGGCTGGAACGGGCGCCGTGCCGGCGACCAGGACCCGGCCGCCCACGACCACCGCGCGGGAGAAACCGAAGACCGGCTCGTAGGGCGAGTGACCGCTGATGCGCTGCTGTGGCACGCCTGGCATTCTTTCATCGTCCTTTCATCGTCTAAGCGCACGACCCGGCCCAGGTGGCCTGAGGTCCGGCAGGCGGGTAGCAGGTCAGCAGATCGCATCCGGGACGGCGAACCGTGAGCCGGGGTCGGGTTCGGCTTGGCGCGGCGCATCGTCACGTTATATCTTGAAGACAGTTCTTGGCTTGGGTGGCACGGGCGACGGGCCTGAGGCGCCCGAAGCAAAAGGAGAGTCCGCGATGACCGATTTTGAGCAGCAGGCCCGAGGGTGGTGGGCCAGGCTGATCGCGTGGCTGCACGGCGAGCAGCGGGCCGACACGACGCGCAAGGCCAAGGCGGCTCTGCAGGACCTCCGGGACAGCGAGACCGGGCGCAAGGCCGAGGCGGCCATCCGGGACCTGCGGCAGGGCGAGGCCGGGCGCAAGGCCGAGGCGGCATTCCGCGACCTGCGCGAGGGCGAGACGGGGCGCAAGGCACGCGAGGCCTGGCAAGACCTACGGGACAGCGAGGCCGGGCGCAAGGCGTTCGACGCGCTGCGGGATCTTCGGGACAGCGAGGCAGGCCGCAAGGCCAAGGCCGCGCTCCGCGACCTGCGCGACGGCGGGGAAACTCGCGACAAGTCCTGACGTCGGGACGGCCCTGGGCCGGGGCGGTCCTGGGCCGGGTCAAGGTGGGCTGTCAAACTGACCGGCGGGGCTGGCGCGGGGCGGAACGGACGGGCGCCCCTGGCGTTTGGCGTGATTGTGGACAGTTACCCCGCTATTTCCGGAGGTTTGTGTCCACGATGAGCGTGGCGGTCGGTCCCTGGGGGGTGATCGCGTCGGCGGGGGTCGGCGTCGGTTGAGTTGTTGCCGGCGAGTTCGGTCACGTGGCGCTGGTGCTTTCGCCCGATCCTCTGCGACGGTCGGGGCGGGCTTGATCGATCCCGGGCGGCCCGCCGCGGCCCGATATTCGGTTGCGGGGACCGACGGCGGTATGGCAGCGTGCAGGAGGTCCGGGCCGGCGCTGGCCGGCTGAGCGGAAGGGAGGCGCTGGATGTATACGCCCGTCGCGGGCGCGTTGCCGCCCGCCCTGCCCGACGCTCAGCTGAGGAGCACCACCCGTGCACGATATTCCCTTCGCGCACCGCGGAGGTTCACGCCGCGGTAGGCGGCGCTTCGACGACGAGCCGACTACGGCCAAGCGCGTCCGGGGGCGCCGGATGCTGCCGCAGATCAAGGAATTCGACGCCACCGACGGGCTGCCGGAAGGTGACCGCTGGTCTACCTGGGACCAGTCGACGCCCACCGAACGCGGGCCGAAGCCCTACCCGGGCTGGCTGGTCACCGAACTGGCCGCGGTCGATACCGAGCTCGGCATCCTGAAAACCGGCAAGGAAGCCGATGTCTTCCTGCTCCGGCGCGGCGTACCCGGGACGGACCGGTGCTGCCTGCTCGCCGCCAAGCGGTACCGGTCCGCCGATCGCCGGATGTTCCACCGCGACAGCGGATACCTCGAGGGGCGCAAGACCCGGGAGTCGAGAGTCAGCCGGGCCGTGTCGAGCCGGAGCACGTTCGGGCGGCAGGCCATCGCGGGCCAGTGGGCGAGCGCCGAGTTCGGCGCGCTGGCCCGGCTGTTCGCAGCCGGGATGCCGGTCCCCTATCCGGCGCAGATCCTCGGCACCGAGCTGCTGCTCGAGTTCATCGGCGCACCGGACGGCACAGCCGCGCCGCGGCTGGCCGAGACCAGGCCCGCCGCCGCCGAGCTCGCCGACCTGTGGGACCAGCTGGTGGAGGCGCTCGTGGCCCTGGCCCGGGACGGCCTGGCCCATGGTGACCTGTCCGCGTACAACCTGCTGGTGCACGACGGGCGGCTGGTCATGATCGACCTGCCGCAAGTCGTCGACGTGATCGCGAACCCGCGCGGGGCCTGGTTCCTGA
>JASIGD010000380.1 GCA_030045295.1 Streptosporangiaceae bacterium | reverse complement strand
GGCCGGGATGAGCGTGTTGGAGGCCTGGTCGACCGGCGGCGCGTCCAGGCCGATGACCGCGATCGCGGGGGCGGTCCACAGCCGCTCGGTGAGGCCGCCGGTGCCGGTGAGCCGGACGCCGTCGAGGAGCCCGGCGTCGGCGCGCAGCTGCGCTTCGGTCAGGTCGAGCGGATCGGCGGGTCCCCGGACCAGGCCCGGCACGGCCACGTCGCCGTGGTCGTCGTGCAGGGTGGCCAGCGTCCGGCACAGCGCGGTCAGCGCGTCGGGGACGGGGCCGCCGAACATCCCGCTGTGCACGCCGTGGTGCAGGGTCCGGACCTCCACGGTGACGCTGGCGCCGCCGCGCAGCGTGGTGGTCAGCGACGGCACGTCCGTGGTCCAGTTCGCGGCGTCGGCGAACACCACCACGTCGGCCCGGAGGGCGTCGCCGTAGCCGTCCAGGAACTGCGCCAGCGTGGGCGAGCCGATCTCCTCTTCGCCCTCGACCAGGACGGTGACCCCGACGGGGAGCCGGTCGCCGTGGGCGCGCAGCGCCGCCAGGTGCACCACGATGCCCGCCTTGTCGTCGGCGACGCCGCGCCCGTACAGCCGCCCGTCGCGCTCGGTCGGCTCGAACGGATCGGTGTCCCAGGCCGCGCGGTCGCCGGGCGGCTGGACGTCGTGGTGCGCGTAGAGCAGGACCGCGGGGGCGCCGGGCGGCCCGGGCCGGTGCCCGATCACGGCCGGCTGGCCGTTTTGGGCGGTCACGATCTCGACAACGGGCAGTCCGGCCTGGCGCAGCAGGGCGGCGGCCTGCTCGGCGCTGGCCCGCACGTACGGCGCGGCGGCCGGGTCGGCCGAGACCGACGGGATCCGCACCAGCTGCTCGAGGTCGGCGCGGACGGAGGGCAGGACCTGGCGGAGGGCGGCGGCAAGCGGGCCGGGCTGGTCGGACGGGCCGGCCGGGTCGGGCGGGTCGGACGGGCCGGGCGGGTCGGGCTGGTCGGCCGGGTCGGGCGTCATGACGCGTACAGCTGGAGGTCGGCGGCGAAGCGCTCCGCGATCCGGGTCGCGGCGGGCAGGTCGGGGTGGCGGATGATGACCATGCCGTCGGCGATCGTGGTGGCCCGCCAGTCCCGCCGCGGCGCGCCGACCGGGAGCAGCTCGAGCGCGGCCACGTGATCCCCGTACTCGGCCAGCAGCCGGTCCAGGCCCTCGTGGCGGGTGATCCGGCCTGCGCCGTTGGCGCGCTTGAAGATGCTGGCCGCGTTGTAGCGGCGCTCGACCGGCTGCGAGAGCCGGCCGAAGGTGACCGCTTCGGCCCAGGCCGAGAACAGGTCGGCGTCGGTGGCGTAGTTCATCACGTCGACGGTGCGGGCGCCCGGCGGCCGGGCGCCGATCTCGCCGAACACCACCTCACCGTCGGCCTTGCGGTACCACTCCATGTGGGTGAACCCGTCGCGGAACCCGAGCGCGCGGAGCACCGCCGCGCCGAGTTCCCGGCCCCCTTGCAGGGCCGGGTCGTCCAGGTCGCGCAGGGCCATCGTGATCGGGCTGATCCACTCGTGCATCTTGGTCATCAGCGGGCGGGGGTGGTACTGGCAGATGTTCTCGACCAGGACCTGCCCGCCCGCGCAGATCGTGTCGTAGGTGAACTCCTCGGCGTCGACGAACTCCTCGACGCTGACCCGCGGCACGTGCCGGAGGCTGGGCAGGATCGCGTCGAGCTCGCCGGGCGAGTCGGCCCGGTAGGTGTCCGCCGAGCCGGCCCCGGCGATCGGCTTGACGATGAGGGGGAAGCCGACGCGTTCGGCGGCGGCCCACACCTCCGCGACCGTCGTCGCGGCGACGTGCCACGGGGTGCGCAGGCCCGCCGCGTCGAGGAACTGCTTCATCAGCTCCTTGTCCCGGAACGGCACGGTCTGCACCACCGTCAGGCCGGGCAGCCCCAGCTCCTCGCGCAGCCGCGCGGCCAGGATCATGTACGGCTCCCACAAGCACTCGACCTGGTCGATCCGGACGGACCTGGCCAGTTCGCGCACGGCCGCGAGGACCTGGTCCTCGGCGGCCAGCGAGTCGACCTGGATGTAGTGCGCCAGGGCCTGCTTGGCGGTCACCGGGAGGGCTTCTTGCGACTGGTCGCCGAGGCCGATGACGTTCGCGCCCATGTTCCCCAGGCCGCGGGTGAAGAACGCCATCTCCGCCGGGTAGCCGGGCGAGATCATGATCACGTTCACGGCTACCACGGTCCGAGTTCGACGCGGACGGTGCCGAGCAGCTGCTTGACCGCGTCGGTCACCACGGCGGTGTCGCGGTGCCGGACGGTGATGTAGCCGTCGCCCTCGTAGCTGCCCGAGGACGGCTGGCCCGGCTGGGGCAGCCGCGAGTCGACGACCAGGTCGGTGACGGCCGACGGCAGCCGGTCCAGGCCGTGCACGGCGCGTATCTGGCCCGCGCCCGGGCCGCGCAGGTAGACCGTGCCCGCGGACCACAGCCGCGGCGGCGGGTCGAACGTGCCGTCGACCATGAGCTGCGACCAGGCGCGATACAGGTCGAAGTCGTGCGCGTAGCACAGCATCGAGGTGATCTGGGCGCCCGGCGGCCGGGCCGCGACCTCGGACACGGCCACCGTGCCGTCGGGGCGGCGGAACCATTCCATGTGGGTGAGCCCCGAGCGCAGCCCGAGAGCCCGCAGCGCGACCGGTGCGACCGTCTTTATCTGCGCGTACTCCGGCCCGTCGATGTCGCGGGGCAGCAGCACCACCCACTGCATCCACGGGTTGCGCAGCACCTCCAGCGGCGTCGGCAGGTAGTCCGAGATCGAGTCCCAGACGACCTGCCCGTCCACGGTCACGCTGTCGTAGGAACCCTCGGTTCCGGTGAGGAACTCCTCGATCAGCGCGGGCCGGTCCGGCGCGGGCGGGGCGGCGTCCAGCCAGGCGCTCAGGTCGGCGGGACCATCCAGGCGGAACGTGCTCTTGGCCCCGGCTCCGGCGGGCGGCTTGACCACCAGCGGGAAGCCGACGTCGGCCGCGAAGGCGGCGGCCTCGGGCGGGGAGTGCGCCAGCCGGTGCCTGGCGCACGGCACGCCCGCCGCTTCCAGGACCGTCTTCATCTGGTCCTTGTCGCGGAAGTTGCGCGCGGTGACCGGGTCCATGCCGGGGATGCCCAGATGATCCCGAACCAGGGCCACCGGCACCTGCAACTGCTCCAGCACGGCCAGCAGCCGCTGCACCGCGCCGAGCTGCCCGCGGAGTCCCTCGACGGCCCAGGCGATCTGCCCGGCGTCGAGCGGGTCGTCGATCCGCCAGTGCCCGGCCAGCCGGCCGCGCAGCCCCGGCGGCAGCCGGTCCTCGGGTTCGGCGGTGATCAGGGCCAGGCGCGTGTCCGGCAGGCCCGCGGCGGCCTCGACGAAGCGGGTCGTCGTGTCGAGGAGATAGGGCGCGACGAACCCGGCGACCACCATGGCATGACCGTACCGCCCGCGATACCCCGGCTACCATTCGAGGCATGAACGTGGTCTTCGTCGAGCCGTTCTTCCCCAGCAACCAGCGCCAGTTCGCGCGGGCGCTGGCCGAGGCCGGCGCGACCGTGATCGGCATCGGCGAGTACCCGGCGGACGCCTTCGACGACCAGCTGAAGGGGTGGCTGTACCACTACGAGCGGGTACCTTCGGTCACCGATGTCGCGGCCATGACCCAGGCGGTCCGCTGGGTGCAGGACAAGCTGTGGGTGGACCGGCTCGAGGCCACGGTCGAGGCGCACATCATGGCCGCCGCGCAGGTCCGCGAGGCCTGCACCATCCCCGGTACCTCGGTGCACACGGCGTGGCTGTGCCGGGACAAGCCGTCGATGAAGGAGGCGCTGCGCGCGGCGGGGGTGCCGACCGCAGCCTCGGCGGGCGTCGGCCGCGCCGCCGAGGCGCGCGCGTTCGCCGAGCAGGTGGGCTTCCCGCTGATCCTCAAGCCGCGCAGCGGCGCCGGCGCGTCCGGCACCGTGCGCGTCGATGATTTCGCGGGCCTCGATCACGCGCTCGGGGTGTTCGGCGGGCAGGGCGTCGAGTCGATCGCGGTCGAGGAGTTCATCGAGGGGCACGAGGGGTTCTACGACACGATCGCGGTCGACGGCGGGGTGGCGCTGGACTTCGCGTCGCACTATTACCCCAACGTGCTCGAGGCGATGCGAACCCGGTGGATCTCGCCGCAGTTCGTGTCCACCAACCGGATCGACACGGCCCCGGAGTACGGCGAGCTGCGCGCGATGGGCCAGCGCGTCATCGCCGCGCTCGGGATCGGGACGTCGGCGACGCACATGGAGTGGTTCTTCGGCCCGAAAGGCCTGAAGTTCTCCGAGATCGGCTGCCGGCCGCCGGGCGTGGGAGCCTGGGACCTCTATTCGGCCGGGAACGACCTTGACCTGTACCGCCAGTGGGCGGACGCGATCGTCCGCGGCCACACCAGCGCGGCGCCTTCGCGGCGGTACGCCAGCGGGATCGTGGCGCTGCGCCCCGAGCGGGACGGCGTCATCACCGGTTACGGCGGCGTCGACGAGCTGCAGCAGCAGTACGGCGAGTGGGTCATCGACGCGCACCTGCCGCCGCCGGGCACCCCGACCCAGGGGGTCGAGGCCGGGTACATGGCCAACGCGTACGTGCGCATGCGGCACCCCGACTACGACGTGCTGCGCGGCATGCTCGACGCGGTCGGCCGCACGCTGCGCGTGTACGCCCAGTGAGCGCCGTCCGGTGCCGGCCGGC
>JASIGD010000379.1 GCA_030045295.1 Streptosporangiaceae bacterium | reverse complement strand
CAAGTTTAGCAGCTTCCGCGGCTCTTGCCGATTATGAGGCGGCTGCCGGGCATCATGATATCCAGTTTATTGTGTGTGCCGTTCTAGGCGAAGTAAACCCAGGCCAGGCACGACCATGCGGGAGCAGGCCGCGGTTACGCAGAACGGCAGGCGGGCCATTCGAGCCACCCGAGGTTCCGGTTCTCGAGCCTGAGTGCGTCAACGCCGAGATCGGTAGTTCCGTGTCGTGGTCGGCCGCGGGCGACGTATGATGTTTGCGCCGCGCGGTTGAGCGGGCTGGTGATCTTCTTTTCGGCGCGGTCAGCATCAGCCTCGACGGGAAGCCCCACGTTGTTGGTCACGCAGACGCTCACGTTCCTGTTCACTGACATCGAGGGGTCCACCGGGATGCTGCAGCGCCTGGGGCCCGCGTACACGGAGGCCCTGACCGCTCACCATCGGCTGATCCGGAGGACCCTGGCCGCGCATGGCGGCGAGGAAATCAGCACCTACGGTGATGCGTTCTTCGCGGTTTTCACCTCGCCGAGCGGGTGCGCGGCCGCGGCCATGGAGATGCAGCGGGCACTGGCTTCGTACGGGTGGCCAGGCGGCGAGAGCGTCCGGGTCCGGATGGGCATCCATTCCGGCGAGGCATCACAGACGGCGGCCGGCCTGGTCGGCCTGGAGGTTCACCGCGCGGCCCGGATCGCGGCGGTGGCGCACGGGGGCCAGGTCGTGGTGTCGGCCGCGACGGCTGCGCTGCTGCATGATTCGTTGCCGGCGGGCCTCCGGCTGAAGGATCTGGGTCGGCATCGGCTGAAGGACTTGAGCAGGCCCGAGCAGATCTTCCAGCTGGAGGCCGCAGGGCTGGCTGCGGATTTTCCGCCGCTGCGGTCGCTGGACAACCCCAGGCTGCGCAACAACCTGCCGGTGCAGGTGTCCAGTTTCGTCGGTCGCGACGCCGAGCTGGCCCAGGTACGGCGGCTCGTCGCCGACTCGCGGCTGGTCACGCTGACCGGATCAGGCGGGGCGGGCAAGACCCGGCTGGGGCTGCAGGTCGCAGCCGCGCTGCCGGATGAGTTCGGGGACGGGGTGTGGTTTGCTGACCTGGCCCCGTTGCAGGATCCGGATCTGGTCGCGGTGACCGTGGCGAACGTGCTGGACGTACAGGAGGAGCCGGGCCGCCCGGTCGTCGACACGCTGGTCGAGGCGGTCGGCCAGGGACACCTGCTGGTGCTGCTGGACAATTGCGAGCATGTCCTCGGCGCGTGCGCCGAGCTGGCCGATGCGCTGCTGCGGAGGTGCCCGAACCTGGTGCTGCTAGCGACCAGCCGCGAGCCGCTGGCCGTCGACGGCGAGTACGTGCACCGGGTGCCGCCGATGGCCACTCCGGGCGAAGGCGACGACGCCGAGGCGATCCGGGCCAGTGAGGCGGTGCTGCTGTTCGCCGACCGGGCCGGCCGGCACGGAGTGCGGCTGGGCTGGGATGAGCGGACCGCCACGGTAGTAGGCCGGGTCTGTCGGCGGCTTGATGGCGTGCCGCTGGCCATCGAGCTCGCCGCGGCCCGGCTGAGGGCGATGTCGGTGACCGAGCTGGATGCCCGGCTGGACCAGCGGTTGTCCCTGTTGACCGGCGGGTCGCGGGCGGCGCTGCCGCGGCATCAGACGCTGCGGGCCATGGTGGACTGGTCCTGGGAGCTCCTGGACGGCGCCGAGCAGGCCATACTGGCCCGGCTATCGGTGTTCGCCGGAGGGTTCGACCTGGCCGCCGCTGAGGCGGTCGCCGCGGGCGAGCTGGCGACCGCGAAGGTCGTGGGGTACCTGGGCGCCCTGGTGGACAAGAACCTGGTGCAGTTCGATAACACCGGCGCCGTGCTGGTCCGGTACCGGCTGCTGGAGACCATCCGGCAGTACGCGGCCGACCAGCTCCAGGCGCAGGGCGCGGGGGCGACCGACACCGCCCGGATCGCCCACCGCGACCACTACTTGGAGCTAGCCGAAACGGCCGCCCCGCAGCTGGTCGCGTCTGACCAGGCCCAGTGGCTGGACCGGCTCGATGCCGAGCTGGGCAATCTGCGGGCTGCGATCGCCTTGAGCCTGACCCAGACCGACCCTGCTCCCGGCCTACGGCTGGCCGCATCGCTGCGTGTGTTCTGGAAGACCCGCGGGCACGCCGCGGAGGGAGCCGACGTGCTGCAGGCACTGCTTGCTGCGCCGGCCGCGCAGGAGAAGACGCTCACTCGCGCCCGGGCCCTGACCGCAGCCGCCCGCCTCCTCGAGCAGGCCGGCGCCGCCGAGGAATACTGCGAGGAGGCACTGGATATCGCCCGCGCCGCCGGGGACGACTACCTCACCGCCGACCTGCTGCAGGTCCGTGCCTTCATCCTGCTGCGCCAGGGCCAGCAGGACGCCGCGCTGCCACTGATCGAGCTGGGCCTGGACCTGGCCTGCCGCCTCGGCGAACCCCACCTGGTCGCGCGGCTGCTGTCCATCCGTTCGCACGCCCTGAACGTCCGGAAGGACCGTGCGGGCGCGGCCCGCGATGCCGCCGAGTCGCTTCGGCTGTTCCGCCAGGCCGGTGACCGGCTGCAGGTGGGAGCGATGCTCGGCAATCTCGGCAATACCGAGCTGTCGATGGGCGACCTGGATTCCGCCCGCAGCCACTTGGTCGAGTCGCTGGACCTCCTGCGGGCGCTGAACGACCGCCATGGCATGGCCTACGAGACCTTTAACCTCGGCCTGGCCGAGTACCTCGGAGGCTCAACGGAGGCGGCCGAAAGCCTGTTCGCCGAATCGTTCGACCTGGCCCGGCACGCCCGGATGAGAGCGCAAGCAGCCTATGCGCTGATCGGGCTGGCCATGGCCGGCTTCCGGGCCGGCCCGGGCCGGTGCGCTCGGCTGCACGGCGCGGCTGACCAGGCCCTCGCGGGGCTGGGCCACGCCCTCGAGCCGCTGGAAGGCTGGCTGGCCGGGATCGACCGCCAGCGCCTGCGCGCCACGATGGGCACCGAGGCCTACGAGGCTGAATACGCCGCAGGACGCACCCTGACCACAGAACAGATCGTTGACCTCGCGCTCGGCGACCCAACCCGGCCGTCTGAGGAGAAGCCTCGGTAGCCCACCCGGTTTCTCCCGCACGCCCACCCGGTTTCTCCCGCACGCCCACCCTAGGATGTAGGGGCACGACCTTGGGAGGAGCGCAGACATGCCGGGAAGCGAACGGGTGCAGATCACCGGGCCGTATGGTGATCGTTACGACGAGATCCTCACGCCGCAGGCCATCGACCTGATCGCCGCGCTGCACGCCGAACTCGGTCCCCGCCGGTCGGAGTTGCTCGCGGCGCGCCGCCGCCGGCA
>JASIGD010000378.1 GCA_030045295.1 Streptosporangiaceae bacterium | reverse complement strand
ACGATGGCGGCTGCCGCGCCCGGCTGGGTGATGTCGGTCATCATGAACTCCATCCGCCGCCCGGCGCCCTCGATGAGCCGGCGGGTGGTCCCGTCGTCGGAGACCAGCCCGACGGCGAACACGTCGGCGCCGGCCTTGGCCAGGGCGAGGGAGAAGGCCCGGCCGAGGCCGGTGTTGCCGCCGGTGACCAGAGCGTTGCGCCCGGCCAGGGAGAACAGGTCGAGGCTGAAGTCGGCGATGTCCATAAGCCAGCTACCGGCACGGGCGCAAAACGGGCAGCCGACGACCATGGGCACCGGGCTGCGTCAGGCCGCATCTAGCCATTATCACGGCAGCCGGATGCCGCGTGGGCCTTGCTGCGGCAGACGCCGAAGGGTAGGTCATTTGACCTCGAGCCAGCCCGAGACGACTTCATCGGCGCTTTCCGCGCTCTCCGGATTGCCGGTCACGGCGGCCAGGAACTCGTCCCGCGCGAGGATCCTGGCCTCCAGCTGGCTGATGGCGGTGATGGTGACGACCCTTGGCGTCTGCCGCAGCAGGGCGATCTCCCCGAAAGAGTCAGGCGCGCTCATCTCGTTCAGCTGCTGGCCTTCCTTCGAGGCGCGGACCCGGCCCTCGACGATGATGTAGAAGCGGTCTCCTGGCTCGCCTTCGGTGATGATCACGTCCCCGGGCTGGTAGGTCGCCGGCTGCAGTTCGGTGGCCAGGTGCTCGATCATCGCGTAGGGCAGCGGGCGGAAGAACGCGACCTGGCGCAGCAGCGCCAGGTCGGGGCCGGGGGATGCGATCCTGCTGTCGATGCCCGCCAGGGTGGGCACGAACGCGCCGGCGACCACCACGAGCATCACGCCGGTGGCCAGCAGCGTGCCGCGGGCGCCCCAGGCATGGATGAGCAGCGGGGTGACGGCCGAGCCGAGCCCCATCGACAGCAGCAGCACGCCCCTTCGCACGCCCAGCGCCCGCCCCATCAAGCGGGACGGGATCACCTGCTGCAGCGAGCTGTAGATGCCCACGTCGCCGACGACGTTGGCTACGCCGATCGCCCCGAGCGCCAGGTACGGCCAGTACGGCGCGTGGGCGAAGGCGAGCAGGATCATCGGCACGCCCCAGCCCGCGACCCCGCCGGCGAAGCAGCGTGCCACCCTCTTGCCGCGGACCAACGTGGCGGCCAGCGGGCCGCCGAGGATTCCTCCCACGCCGAGCACCGCCCCGAGCCAGCCGACGCCCGCCGACCCGAGGCTGAACAGGTCCAGGGCGATGACGACGGTAAGCACGTTGAGGACACCCCGGGCGAAGGTCTGGACGGCGGCGGGGACGAACAGCGGCACCGCGCTGCGCCGCCAGACCCCGGCCTCGAACCCCGTCGCCAGGTCAAGCTTGAGTTGTTTCAGCCGCCCGGCGGACTGTACCGGCCGCTGCGACGAGCTCGGTCGGACATCCGTGAGCAGCGCGGCCCCGACCGCGACGAGCCCGCAGGCGGCCAGCATGGCGGATTGCGCCGTGCTGATCACCAGCAGGCCGGCCGCGATCGCCGGCCCGCCGACCATGGCCGCCGACTGCAGCACGCTGACGGCCGTGTTCGCGCTGGTCAGCTCCTCGGGAGTGCGAGCCAGCCAGGGTAGCAGGGCGGCTTGCACCTGGCGGAAGACGCTGCCGAGGCCGCTCTCCAGGCCGACCAGCACGACGACGAGGACGCCTTGCCCGCCCCTGGCCATCACCGCGGCGGCCCCGGCGAGCAGCAGCGCCCTCGGCACGACGGAGACGATCAGCAGCCGTTCCCGCCGCACCCGGTCCGCCCAGCTGGTGAACAGCGGCACGAGCAGCGCACCCGGCAGCGCCTTGAGCAGCCCGAGTACCGCGACGAGCCCGGCGCCGCCCGCGTGGTACGCGTACACCGAGGCGGCGGTGAACGCGGCCAGGTCGCCGGCGTAGCACAGGCACCAGGCCAGCAGAAGATGCCGGATCGGTCTGCTGTCGGCCGGCCAGGCGTACCGCCTCACCGCTAATCCCTCGCCCTCGGGCGCCTTCGGCCCTTCGCAATGGAACCGCCGCGATCCCCAGCGACCCAGGCGGGATTGCTCACGACTTGATGATCGCCCGCGCAGGCTCCATCCGTCACTAGCAATCTTCGCCAAAGCCGAGAATCGGGCCTTGATGATGCCCTAGCAGTCCGTGCGCAAATCAGCTGGCTGTTCGCCCCGCTACCCCGGCGCGGCCGGTGGCGAGGTAGACACCGTGCTCGTCCCAGGCGCGGAACCCGCCCGCCCAGCGCCCCGGCGCGTCCATCCTCCCGATCCTGGTGTCCTCGCGGCCGATGTGCCGCAGCAGATCGATGGCGCCGTCGACGAGCACCCACCGGAAGTCCGCGTGCTCCCCCTCGCGGAACAGCTCGACTCCAGGCGCTATCCGGACTTCCGGGCCACGCCGGACTAGCTCCGCGAGCTGGTGATCGGTCAGGCCGTCGAAGAGGGTGAGCGAGCGGAGGTCGCTGGCGTGCATCAGATCGTGGCCAGGTTGAGCGCGGCCTGCCCGCTCGGAGGAGACACGTCAGCAAAGTATAGACGTACAGTTCGTGACCTGGGCGGACGGCGGCCAGCCCGGCGCTGCCCCCGGCTTAGCCGGCGCTGTCCCCGGCTTGGAAAGGCTTCCCGCCGCCGGTCTCGGCCAGCAGCCGCAGGCTTTCCAGGTAGTAACCCCAGTTGAAGTTGTACACGCCGTAGGCGTCATCGCTGAGTTCACGTGCGTAGTTCTGCCAGAAGCGGACGAGCGTGCCGCCGGCCTTGTCCGCGAGCTCGAAACGGAACGTGTTCTGGGCCCACGGCTCATGCCCGCCCACGCATTCCCAGCACACCAGGGCGGGTGGCTCGAGCGCGGTGACCCGCAGGTCAGGATTGAAATCACCGGCGAAGGTGAGATGCACCACCGCGCCGGCCGCAGCCGCGGCCTCGGCCTTCACGATGGTGGTCCACCATCCGGCCAGTCCGTCGGCGGTCGTCAGCGCCGCGAATACCTTGTCCCGCGGTGCCGCGGTGTCGAACACGTGGTGAATGGTCTTCAACTGCTTACTCCTGTGTCATGACAGGCTTGGCGGTGGCCAGCACCTGCTCGGGTGTCGGGACCATGTCGTGGGCGTGGCGGCCGTGTTCCTGGGCCGCTGCGATCAGCTCTTCGTCGGTGCCGCGGACCCGCCAGCCGCAGTCGCACGCGATCTCCTTCTCCATCCCGGGCTCCTTCGGTCGGACTCGTGCGCAGACTACGCTCGAAGGGTTGCCGGATGGTTGGGGAGTGGCTGGCTTGACCGATCTGCGGGCGTATCTCACCGGGCCGTTGTGCCTGGAATCCGGTGAGTACCTGGTCGCGGAAACGGACCTGCCCGGTCCGCAGGGCCGTCACCTGCTCGGCTTCCTGATCGCCGAACACGCCCGCCCGCTGTCGCGCGATGAGCTGGCCGATCAGCTTTGGCCCGCGGCCCCGCCCGCGGCCTGGGAGAACTCGCTGAAGTCCCTGATCAGCAAGATCCGCGCCGCGCTTTCCCGCGCCGGGCTGCCTGGTCACGAACTGATCCGCAACGCATTCGGCGCCTACCAGTTCCGGCTCCCGCGCGACGGATGGGTGGACGTGGACGCCGCCGCGTTGAGCGTGCATCTGGCTGAGGCCGCGCTGGCCTCGGGTGACCTGGACGCCGCGGCCTGCCACGCCTACGTCACCCGGCTGATCACCGCCCGGCCGTTCCTGCCCGGCGTACCAGGCGAATGGGCGCACGCGTGGCGCGGCAGGCTGTCCGATCACCGCGTCCGAGCGGTCGAGTGCATGGCCGAAGTCCAGCTTCAGCGCGGCCAGGCCGCTGCGGCCATCCGCAGCGCGGAACTGGTCCTGGACCTGGACACCCTGCGCGAGACCGCGTGGCAGATCCTCATCCGCGCGCACGCAGCCGCCGGAAACCCGGGCAGCGCCATGCGCTCCTACCAGCGCTGCCGGCAGGTCCTGCAGCAGCAGCTCGGCGCGGCACCGTCGCCTCGCACCCGCGCCGCCCTGGCCGGACTCACGCGCTAGCTGTCATCGCCGTCGGCCGGCCGAACCGGCCGCCGATGATGAACGCGCCCGCCCGGGAGGACCGTGACAGATGTCATCGTCAGCTCGTGGCATCCGGCAGTGGCGGCGCTGACCCTGGTCCGGGACATTGGAGATATGCGAAACCCGCTCAGCACAAGCGCGAGATAGAAAGGCGGGAGCCCGATGAACGCTACGACGGAGAATTATCCTCCTGCCGGAATGAAGGCTGCCGACTCCGACCGTGATGCGGTCGTGTCGGATCTGAGTGAGCACTTCCAGGCGGGCAGGCTGACGGCCGAGGAGTTTGACGAGCGGATGGGGCGGGCCCTGGCCGCGCGAACCTGGGGTGAGCTGAGGAATCTGCTGGCCGATCTTCCCGTCACCCGACCCGGGTCCCAGGCCCCCCGGCCGCGGCGATCGCCCGAGCGCTCCGTGCGGGCTCCGCTCGCCGCCCTGGTCTGCATCGCCATCGTCGCCGGCGTCCTGCTCCACGCGGCCCACGGCGGGTGGGGTCTCATCTGGCTCCTCGTCCCCGTGCTGCTCATAGCGCGACGCTCGGTGCGCTGCGCCCGCGTACCCGGGCGCTCCGGCCAGCAGAATTGAAGTTCGCCAGCACCGGCCGCGTGAACCCAGTCAGCCGGCGACCGGGTTGATCGGGGTGAGCGGGCCGAGTCGCTGCTCGATCGCCTCGGCGACCGCCAGGCAGCGAAGCTCGGTGTACTTACCGCCCATGACCTGGACGCCGACCGGCAGGCCGTCTGCCATCCCGGCGGGTACCACCGCAGCCGGGGTGCCCAGCAGGTTGGCCGGGAGCACCGGGCGCATCAGCTCCAGGGTGGCGATCGCGCCGTCGAGGCTGGCGATGTCGAATCCGAGCGGGAAGGCGGGCTCGGACCAGACCGGGCTGAGCAGGACCGGGTACTGCTGGTACCACAGACTCCAACGGCGGGCCAGCCCGTCCCGGGCAGTATGCGCCGTCGCCCAGCCGGCCAGGTCCGATGCGGGCAGGTACTCCAGCGCGTAGCCGAGGAACTGGCGGCCGTCAGGGCCCATGAACTGGTCCAGCAGTGGTTTCAGGACCCGCAGGTCAGCGGCGAGGATCGTGCTCCACAATTCAATCGCCTGCTCGTAGCCGGGCGGTGTCGTCTCGGTGACCTTGAAGCCGTCCTCCGCGAGCGCATCGGCGGCGCGGCGAACTGCCGCGGCCACCTCGGGGTGGGTGCTGCCGCCCGGCGGCTCCGGAAGTACCGCGACGGCCGGTCGTTCGCCGGGGGCCAGGTCGGTGAAGACCGCGGGCACGCTTAGCGGGTCGCGCGGGTGCTGGCCGGCGATCACGGTGAAGCCGGCCCGGACGTCGGCGATTCGGCGGGCCAGCACACCCTCGACGGCCATCAGCTGGAGGGAGATGCTGAAGTCCTCCGGAGGGATCACGGTCGCGCGGGGTACCGCCCCGGTCGAGGGCTTGATCGATGCCACGCCGCAGCAGTGCGCCGGGTTGCGCAATGACCCGCCGAGGTCATTGCCCAGGCCGAGCGGGCTCATCCCGGTCGCCAGGGCCGCGGCTTCGCCGCCGCTCGACCCGCCCGGGGTACGCTGCGGGTTCCACGGGTTGCGGGTCAGGCCGTGCAGGGCCGAGTCGGTGTGCACGCGCAGCCCGAAGTCCGGCAGGTTGGTCCGCCCGAACGGGATGGCGCCGGCCGCGCGCAGCCGCTCCACCTGCGGAGCGTCGATCGCAGCGACCGCCTCAGCCAGCGCCGGGACCGCCTGCGTGGTCGGAGTGCCGGCCAGGTCAATGTTCTCCTTAACCGTAACCGGGACGCCGTGCAGCGCGCCGAGCACGGTGCCGTCCGCTACCGCCCGGTCGGCCGCGTCGGCGGCGGCGAGGGCCTCCTCCGGCAGCAGCCGGACAATGGCGTTGAGGTACGGGTTGACCTCCTCAACCCGATCCAGGTGCGCCTGAACGACCTCACGGCTGCTGACCTTGCGGTCGCGGATCATAGCGGCCAGCTCGACAGCGCTGTTGCGCCATAGTTCGCCCACGCCTCATCCCTCCAGGTCGAGATCGAGGCAACTGTAAGCCATCGGATGGATCCCGGTGAAGAGGGAATGACTCCGGCTCAGGCAGGTCCCGGAAGGCCGCCTGACGCGGCTCACGCGTCAGGATCGGGATCTGCGTCCGTAACATCAAGGTCGGGATCCACCACCCCGCCTTCCCGGTGCTTTTCTGAAGCGCGCATCACGGCCTGCATCTTGGCGAATTCATCGTCATCCACCGCCTCAGGCTCGCGGCCGGCCTGGTCGTCCGCGTCTCCCGGCGCCGGTGTGCGGTCACTCATGGCTAGGTCCTCCTCGGAAGTTGAATCCCGAGCCAGCAGCATATGGGAACCTGACGCTCGGCGACGGGGTCCCGGCGGTCAGGCCGATCACCGTGATAATCCAGCCGGGCTTCGGGATCGCCAGCCGCCCGAGCCGTTCCCCGCGGGCAGGCCAGCCCACATAACAAACCGAAAAAACCAGCGATGACCGCCCGCATATCTGGCATTATGCGGCTGGAAGGCCCGGTGATCTTCGATCACCCCCATTACGTCACCGGGAATCTCCCAGCGTTCCTTCAGCTTGAGTTGCGAAAGTACACCAATGAGGACCGAGTCGTCGCTCGCCCTGAGCGGGAGAGCGGCCGATCAGAGCGCCGCACCGACGTCTCGGCGTAGCCGGGGCGACGTCGTAGCCGTCGTCCTGCTCGTCGCGCTCCCGGCCGTCATCTTCGGCGTCCCCGCGCTGCTCGGGCACGCCGTTCTTCCCGGTGACGACATGACCCAGAACTTTCCGCTGCGCGTGCTGGCTGGGCGCGAGATCCGGGCCGGGCACCTGCCGCTGTATGACCCGTACATCTGGAGCGGCGCGCCGTTGCTGGCGGGCTGGAACGCGGGCGCCGCGTACCCGTTCACCTGGCTTTTTGCCATCTTGCCCGGCACTGCGGCGTGGACGGTCAACATGATCGCCACCTGGGCGGTGGCCGGGGTCGGAATGTTCTGCTTCCTGCGGGCCCTCAGGCTGGCCAGCCTGGCCAGCTTCCTCGGCGCGCTCTCGTTCGCTTTCGCCGGCGCGATGTCGGCGCAGGTCACTCACTTCGGCCTGGTAGCCGGGATGAGCTGGGTACCGGTCCAGCTGCTGAGCATCCTGCGGCTCGCGCAAGACCGTTCCGCCGCGTCCAGGCTCGGCTGGACCGCCGTCCTGGCCGCGGCCACCGGTCTGGTGATCCTCGCCGGTGAACCGCGTGCCATCGATGACTCGTGCGTGATCGTGCTGATCTACGCGGCCTGGACGGTAGCCCGCCTGGGACGCCGTGCGGGTCCCGCGGCCGTGTCGGTAATCGCGGGCCTGGTCCTCGGCGCGTGCCTCGGGGCCGTTCAGTGGCTGCCTGGCCTGGCGGCGATCAGCACGTCCCAGCGCGGCGCCGGCTCGATGGCCTTGTTCAACTCGGGCTCGCTCCCCGTCAGATGGCTGCTGCTGACGCTTGTGCCCGATCTCCTCGGCGGCTCCGGCTCACTGAGTCAGCCGGGCTTCTTTACCACCTACAGCCTGACGGAAGTGACGAGCTACGTAGGCATCTTGCCGCTCGTGGCCGCGTTCGCCCTCCTCGGCCGCCTCCGGCTGCGGTCGCGGCCCCCGGAGTGGGTGGTGTGGCACGTCATCGCTCTCACCGGGGTCGTGCTCGCGCTCGGGGGTAACACCCCCCTCGGCGATCTGCTCTACCACCTGCCCTTGTTCGGCGACCAGCGGCTGCAGAGCCGCAATGTCCTCGTGCTGGACCTGGCGCTCGCCGTCCTGCTCGGCTACTGGGCCGATCAGCCCTTCGGCCGGGAGAGCGGCGTGAAGGTACCGCGGGTCCGCGCGAGTGGCTTCTTCCGTCTTCCCGCTGCCCGCCGCATTGCCCCTGAGACCGTCCTCGCCGTCGTGCCGGCGCTGGCGGCGGCCGCGGTCGTGGTGCTCGGCTTCACCTGGGGAGCGGGCTTGCTGCACTGGCTCGGGATAGGCGCCGCCCAAAGCGCCAGCGTCATCGGCCAGCTGCAGCCCTGGCTGATTCCGTATGCGCTGCTGGGCGCCGGCGCCGCTGCGCTCGTGATCTTCGGGCCGCGCGCCGGGCCGAGGCTGCGATCGCGCCTGTTCGCCGGCTTCGTCGTGGTCGACCTGGTCGTTTTCACCGGTCTCTGCGTGGTCGAGGTCAGTCCCGGCCTTTCCCTGAGCTCCGCCGACTCGGGCAGCTCCGCCAGCCCGGCCGGCTCCGCGGCTGACCGGATCGTGACGGCAGCGGACCTGTCTCCGCGTCCTGTCGCGACCCTCTCCCCGCGTCCGGTCGCCACGCTCGGATATCCGGGGCGTTTCGCGATCTACGATCCCGACCTGCTCGACCCGGGTGAGCTGTCCGACCTCGACCCGCCCGACGTCAACGCCATCAGCGGCCAGGCGATGCCGTCCGTTCAGGGCTACTCGTCCATAGTCGATGACCACTACGCGTCGGCGACCGGATCGCATCAGGCCACGGGCGAAGGGCAGGATACGCTTGCTCCCGGTGCCGTCTCGGACGGGACTCTCGACCAGCTCGATACCTCGGTCATGCTGACCCTGTCCGGCTACCTCATCACCGAGGTCGGGGGGAATGGACCTGCCGCCGGGCCGCCGGGTACCGGCCGCCGCGATATCTCCGCCGATCAGCGCGCCACCTGGTACCTCGGTACCCCGCTCGAGGTATCCGAGGTCGAGGTACCAGACGTCGACGCCGCCAAGGACGCGGCAGCGGGGACTCAGATCGGGCTCACCGCGCCAGACGGCTCGATCAGCTGGTTCCGCGCGCGTGCGATGACCGGCTCCACCCTGGCGATCACCGTTTCCCGGCCGGTGTCGAGCATCGCCGTGGTCGGCCAGGCGCACGGCACGCCAAGCCCGCTGGGTCCGCCGTCCGTTGTGGCGGCGGGCGGAAGCGTGTTCGTCGCCGACGGGCAGCTACAAGATGCTCTCGTGCCGTCGCACTGGACAGCCGCTGGCTTCGACGGCTCGTTCGCGGTCTTCGCCAACCGCCTTGTCCAGCAGCCGCTCCGCATCGAGGCACTCCCTGGCCGGTCAGCCTCTGGCGCGTGGATAGGAAACTCCAGCGGCGCGCCGGCCGAGCCGACGCAGGCGACGGTGTTCTCCCCGCACGGTGCCCGTATCGTCCGCTCCGTGGCGGCGATCCCCGGCTGGAGCGCCACGTGGCAGCCGCGGCACGGCCCGGCGATCGCGCTGCCCGTCCAGCGGGACGGAGTCGTCCAGGCCGTCGATGTACCGTCCGGGCTTGGCGTCGTCACCTGGAGCTATACCCCGCCGGGCTTCCCGGCTGGCCTGGCCCTGTCGCTCGCCGCGGCGGCGCTTGTCTTTGTCTTTCTCCTGGTCTTCCTGGCGAACCGGATGCGCAGGTACGGTCGCTACCGGCGGGGAAGCCGATGATCCTTCCTGCCGGACGGCCCCGCCTCACGCTCCCGCGCCGGTAATACCCACCGCGGCGTTGAGCGCGTCGAGCGCCGATCCCTGCCGGGCCGCGTCGGCCCTGTCGAACGGCCCGGTCCAGGCCAGCCCGACCTGGTTCCGCCGGTTCCTGCTGTTCTGCCACAGCGAGGTCGCGTTGGCCAGGATGAAGTCGCGGTATTCGGCGCGCGGACCGTGCCGGTAAACCTCGTACAGGTGCCTGACGAAGATGCCCTTGAACTGCGGCCGGTCCCGGTCGCGGCCCGAGGTCTGCTGCTCGCCCGGCTCGGCGAGGATGCCCGGCGGTACCGTCAGGTCGCGCAGCGCCGCGGCGGCGATGGCTTGCGCCTGCCGGAGGTAGGCGCCATCGCCGGTAATCTCGTACAGCACCGCGAGCCCGCCGATGATCACGCCCTGGTTGTAGGTCCAGGTCGTGCGGCCGTTGTTGGCGCAGTCGGCGGTCAGCCCGTCGTTGACCAGGCCGGCCGGGCCGATCAGTCCGCTGGCCCTGAACCACCGCCATTCGCGCAGCGCCCAGTCGAGATAATCGCTGGCCCCGCCGCTGGGACCGGTCGTCCGCTGATGCAAGCGGCCCGCGATGAGCAAGAACAGCTCGTTCGGAATCGCGTTCTTATAGGTTTTACCGCGCGTCCACCACAGGCCGCCGCCGCACGTGTCGTCCCAGCCCGCCGCCATCCCCGCGAAGAGCGCGCGCGCCAGGTCCAGGTACCTCACCTCACCGGTCAGGTCGAACGCCGCGATCCAGGCCAGCGCCCACCAGCCGTCGTCGTCGTAGTACTCGTTACTGAAACCCGGGTTGACCCGCCGGGCCCGGCCGAACGTCGTCTCGATGACATACCAGTACCTGCGCTCTCCGGTTCGCTGGCTGTGCTGGATCACCGCGGTCAGCGCGTTGGCAGAGTTCCACCAGCCGGCGGTCCTCCACAGCCCGTTCCTCGGGTTGTACCAGCGCTGCAGCGCGCCGACGGCCTCGTCGGCCCAGGCCCGGTACTGCTCAGGCTCTGGCCGCACGGCTACGGGGTCGGAGCCTGGCCGCCCGGATGGCTGTCCGGTTGCCCCGCGCTGAAGTGCAGCAGCGCGATCCCCGCGGTCACCAGCGTGAGCCAGCGGGTCAGCGAGTTACGCGGCAGCAGGGCCAGCGTTACCCACGCCACCGCGGTGTACCAGGGCAGTGACCACGGCGCCACCAGCACCCAGGCGAAGGTCAGCGCGCAGGTGGCCGCGAGCACGGCGGGCACGTCCGGGGACAGTCGGTTGTACAGGTACCAGGCCAGCAGGAGCAGCAGCGGCGGCCACAGCAGACCGATCAGCGTGTTCGTCGCTGCCGGGTTCCCCGGATCCAGATGGTCGCCGATGATCTGGAACAGCCGCCAGAACGACGGCGAGATTATCCGCCCCGACGCGTTCGGCAGCGGCTTGAGCGCATTCAAGCCGTAGCTGAAGAAGTACAGCGCGAACGCGACGACCGCCGCGGCGGCGGCGGTACGGAGCACGCGCGTCCAGGAGCGCTCGCGGATCAGCGGCACGGCGATACCCAGCGCGACGAACACCGCGTTTATCTTGATCCCCAGGGCCACGCCGATCACCACGCCGGTCGCGAGGTCATGCCAGACGGTCGCGCCGCGGCGTGAGATCAGGATCGCCGCGATCCCGGCCAGCGCGACGAAGGCGTCCAGCTGCGCGCCCATGACCAGGACGTAGATCAGCAGCGGGTTCACGGCCCAGATCAGGCCGGCGCGCACCGGGTCGGCCGCCGACCGCAGCAGCAGGTACCCGGCCGCGACGTACGCGGCTCCGGTCATGATCATCAGGGCCCAGATCGTCAGCCACGGCCTGCTGCCGCCGACGAGCGCCGCGGCCAGGTGCGTCCAGGTGGCGACCGGACCATACACCGAGGGAGCCGACCGCCACCGCGGGTCGACCAGGGCGACATACGGATTGTGGGCGCCGCCGGGCAGGTCGGCGGGCAGGTACACGTACGGGTCGTGCCCGAGCGCGGCGATCCGCCCGTACGCGGCGAGGCTGGCCGGATCCGAGGTGCCGACCGGTGTGATGTTCACCACGACCGCGACCACCGCCGCCCCGATCCAGAAGACCCTCTTCGGGTCCGGGCGCCAGCCGCGGCTGTTCGCCCACAGCATCCCGGCCAGGCCCAGGCAGCAGAACGTGATCGCGGGGTACATGATGCCGTTGGTGACGTCGGCCGACAGGACCGGCGCACCCAGCTGGCGGGCTAGCGCGGTGAGCGGCAGCAGCACCGGCAGCGTCGCCTCGCTGGCGCCCGGGGCGGTCGCGCAGAGCCCGGTAAACGCCAGCAGGCCGAGCCCGAGCACGGACACCGACACCGCGGGCAGCGGACGGCCCAGCGGGCTGGACTTGAGCGCGCGGATGAGCACGCCCATCAGCGCCTCGACCCGGCCGCCGGGTATCAGTGGTTCGGCCAGCTTCGTGGCTTGCGCGGGAGCGGTGTCTTGTGTGGTCGCGGCGTCCTGCGTCCTGGCGGCCGTTCCCCGGGCCATCACGTCACCCCGCATGCTAGGCCGACCGCGGCGGGGCGGTCATCGGCCGCTGGGCGCAACGCGGGCGCCGTATCGGCCGCAAACGTCATCCGCGCGATATATCCGGCTCGTCCGCGCGGACGATGCCCGGATCTGTCCGGACGCCCGCGCGGAGTGCCCGGTCACCGAGTCGCCTCCTCATCACCTATTCCCATAGTGAAGAAGACTAGCGCGGTCATCCGCCTGCTTCCGGCGCTCTCCGTTATCGCCGCCGAGCACGGCAACGGACACATCCGGTCGCCGGGATGGGGTTAGCTTAGGCTCATGTTTCCACCGCGCCGGTCCCGCCGCGCCGTATCGGCGCTCGGCCGGCCCCGGCGCCTCGCATACTCACTTGCCGGACGTTGCCGGGACCTGGCGCGCCGTAACTGGCTCTTCGCCGTCGTCGCGGTGTGCGGCGCCGCGCTGCGCGTCGTAGTCCAGCTGGCCTACCAGCCGGCCCTGATCTTCCCCGACAGCGAGCGGTACCTGCAGTACGCTCACAACTTCATCGCCGGACAGTGGATCCCTGACTGGCTGCGCACCAGCGGCTACTCGATCCTGCTCATGCCGGCGGTGCTGGCCCATAACCTCGCGGCGGTCGCCGCGGTCCAGCACCTGCTCGGGCTGGCCACGGCGGTGCTGATCTACGCGGTTCTCGTCCACTTCGGCGCCCGGCGCTGGCTGGCCACGCTGGCGACCGTCCCCGTCCTGTTCGACCCGCTCCAGCTCGACATCGAGCAGTACGTCCTCACCGACGTCGTCGCGACGTTCCTGCTCGTGGCGGCGCTGACCATCTTGGTGTGGAAACGCGACGCGATCGGCAAGGTGGCACCCGCGATGGCCGGGCTCCTGCTCGGCGCCGTCACGATCATCAGGGAACCGGACCTGGTGGTGATGATCCCCGCGGTGCTTTACCTGGTGGTCACCATCCGGCCCTGGCGGCGCCTCGCGGCCCGGGCGGGGCTGCTCCTCGTCGCCTTCCTGATCCCGGTTCTCGGCTACCTCGTCTGGTTCCAGGTGTGGTTCAGGACCTTCAACTTCATCACCTACAACGCCCAGTTCATGTACGGGCGGGTCGTGCAGTTCGCCGACTGCACGGGCATGTCGCTGCCCTGGTACGAGCGCCACCTGTGCCCGCCGCAGCCGGCCGCGCAGCTCGACCCGGATTTCTACATGTGGGCGCCGCAGTCACCGCAGGTGACCCTCCAGCCCACGGCCGGGCTGAGCAAGGGCCAGATCGTCTCCGACTTCGACGTGCGGGTGATCGAGCACCAGCCGCTGACGTACCTGAAGGTGGTCGCCGAGGACATGCTCTACAGCTTCTCCCCGGTGCGCGGGACCGGTCCTGAGCACTATCCGACCGAGTACCACGAGTTTCACACGTACTTTCCTGGGGATAAGGCGGAGTTGGCGACGATCGCCACGTACACCGGCCGCAGCCCGCACGTCGATCACGCGCTGGCCGATTTTCTGACCGGTTACGGCCGGGACTTCTACGTGCCCGGCCCGCTGCTCGCCGCGGGCCTCGCGCTGGGCGTGGCCGGCCTGGCCGGGATCGGCCGGGCCCGGCGCAGCGGGCTGCGCGCTCCCTGCCTGCTCTTCACGATCGGCACCATCGTCGTCGTCGAGTTCCCGTTCTTCACCGCCACCTTCGACTGGCGGTACGAGCTGCCGCAACTGTCCCTGATCCCGATCGCCGCGGGCCTCGGCGTGACCGCCCTGGCCGGCTGGCGCACTGACCGGACCCCGGCCCCCGCCGAGACGCCGACGGAGCAGACCGAGCGGACCGAGCCGACCGAGCCGACGGAGCGGACCGAGCGGACCGAGCCGTCGCGGGCGCACCCGGCCGAGACGACCGCCGCGCTTGGTCAGGGACCCCGCGATACCGGCGAACCGGCCGTGGCCCGCGGCCTGCCCGACGACCGCCACGGGCCTTCTGGATAATCGTTAAGCAGGAGGTCCGCATGGCCGATGACGAGTTCCCCGCTCCGCGGAGCGGATTCGTGGTCACTCATTTCCTCGTAGTCTCTGACCAGGACCGGTCCCGAGATTTCTACGAAACGGTGTTCGGGGCGAAGGTTGTGCTGGAACGCGACCCGGTCATCTTGAAGATCGCCAACACCTGGCTGATCCTCAACGTGGGCGGCGGGCCGACCGATGACAAGCCCACCGTGACGCTTGCCCCGCCCGCCGACCCCGATCACGCCAGCGCGTTCCTCAACCTCAGGGTGGCGGACATCGCGGCGGCGTATGCGGAATGGTCCGCGAAGGGCGCCGAGTTCCTTACCGAGCCCAAGGATCACGGCCGGGAAATCCGCGCGTATATCCGTGACCCCGATGGGCACCTGATCGAGGTCGGCCAGACGACCGGGCGAATTCCGGCCTAACCGGCGTCAGGAGGGATTGCCCATGACGATCAGGCGGATCAGCTCCGGCCCCGGCCTCCCCGCGGGCTTTCCGTTCAGCCTGGCCAGCGAGGGATCGAGTTCCAGGCGGTAGCTGCTTCAGCCGCGTGACATGGTCCCAGAGCACCGGCGCCCTAGGCGTACTGTGCCTCGCCGTTGCCGAACGACCAGTTTTCCTTTCTCACATCCACGAGGCAGATGACCACGTCTTCGCGGCGCAACCCGATCCGCTCGTGCAGGCCGTCGGCCACGGCCCGGTAGAAGTCTTGCTTGGTGGCCGCGTTCCGCCCCTCGTTGAGGGTGACCTGGATCAGCACCGCGTCGGCGGTCCGGTGGATCCCGAGGTAGTCCGGGTCGACGATGAGATTGTCGTGGCTGTGCTCGGCAACCACCATGAAGCGGTCGTGTTCCGGCGCCTTCAGCACGCCGACGAGAGCGTCGTAGACGACATCGCTGATGGCCCTGCGGTACGCGGCTGACTTGCCCGCTACCAGGTCAATACGGACAAGCGGCATGATGTCCGCCTTTCGGGTGAGTATTTTCAGCCGACCAGAAGACAAGACCCACGGGCCCGTCGCCTACCGCGTGCGGAGGAAGCCGAGCACCCGCCGGATCAGCAGCGCGGTGGCCTCGGCGTCGTAGGACGGCAGCGAGCTGTCGGCGAAGTAGTGCTGGTCGCCGGGGTAGAGGAACAGTTCCCCCTCCTTGGCCTGCTCGACGAGCTCGCGGGCCGCGTCAATGTCGCCTTCGCCTACGAAGATCGGGTCAGCGTCCATCCCGTGGACCTGCACGGGCACCTCGTCGGGCCAGCTGGAGCCGAACTCCGTGACCGGCACGCAGGCGTAGAACAACAGCGCTCCCCGCGCGCCGGGCCGTGTCTGGGCCAGCTTCTGGGCCGGGAGCACGCCGAGCGAGAAGCCGGCGTACACCAGCCCCGCGGGCAGCCCTGCGACCGCCTGGACGCCTCTGTCGATCATCTCGCCGAAGCCGGCCTCCTCGACATACCGCATCCCCTCGTCGAGGGTGCCGAACGTCCGGCCCTCGAACAAGTCGGGCGTGTGCACGGTATGCCCGGCGCGGCGCAGTTCGTCGGCGAAGGCGATTACTCCGGGGGTCAGTCCCTGCGCGTGGTGGAAGAGCACCACCTCGGCCATCTCTGCCTCCTGATCTTCGTGAAGGAAAATCGAGTGATCCCCCATCATGGCGATCTGAACCCTCTATGCGGGAAACCCTTTTATCCCGAACGAGCCCGGTTCCTCTCTCCGCCCTCCTATCGCGCTTACCAGCGACCGGCGTAACGGTGTCAGGAAGCTGACGCCCGTTGTGTCGCCTGGGCGACAGGCAGCCGGCGCGCAGCCAGGCAGGCTGATCGTAGTTGGTGATGCGAGTAACCGCGGAGGCGAAAATGACCGCCGTCGTAAGCAGGGAGCAATCGAGGGCGACGTGGCTCACCGGCCTGGCCGGCCTGCTGATCCTCGCGGCCGCATTCGTGATGATGGCCTGCGCGGCCCCTTCGCTGGTCCACGCGCGAGCGCACGCCGCCGTGACCCAGGCGACCACGGTGTACACCGCCTCTGTCATCATCGGAAGCTGGCCCGCGCACCGGGCCGCCGGCGCCGGTCAGCTCAGGCCGTAACAGATTCTGGCCCGCGCCGCCGCCCTCCCGCCGTGCTAGACACGTGGCATGACCGCTTCTCAGGTACCGGACCTGGCCGACGTGCTGGCGGCGCGCCAGCGCATCGCGCCCTACCTCCGGCCGACCCCGCTGTACCGCTACCCCGCGTTGGACGTGATGACCGGGGCGCAGACGTGGGTCAAGCACGAGAACCATCAGCCTGTGGGCGCCTTCAAGGTCCGCGGCGGGGTGAACCTGGTCAGCCAGCTGACCGGGGATGAGCGAAGCCGGGGTGTCATCACGGCCTCGACCGGTAATCATGGCCAGTCGGTTGCTTACGCGGCAGACCTGTTCGGCGTGCGGGCGGTGATCTGCATGCCCGAGCAGGCCAACCCCGTGAAGGTCGACTCGGTGCGGGCCCTCGGCGCCGAGGTGGTCTTCCACGGTCGTGACTTCGACGATGCGCGCGAGTACTGCGAGAAGCAGGCCGCCGAGCACCGGTACCGGTACGTCCACTCGGGGAACGAGCCGTCCCTCATCGCGGGCGTGGCCACCTACGCCTTGGAGATCCTCGAGGCCCAGCCGGGCGTCGAGGTGATCGTGGTCCCGGTCGGCGGCGGTAGCGGGGCCGCGGGGACCTGCGTGGTGGCCAAGGCCATCCGCCCGTCGATCGAGGTGATCGGCGTGCAGTCCGAGGCGGCGCCGGCCGCCTTCCGCTCCTGGCGGGCTGGCGTGCTCGTGCAGGACACCACCAGCACGTTCGCCGAGGGGCTGGCCACCCGGACCGCATTCGAGCTGCCGCAGCGGATCATGCGGGCGTCGCTGGATGACTTCGTCCTGGTCTCCGAGGATGCGCTGGCGGCCGCGACGCGGTTGATGATCGAGAAGACGCGCAACCTGGTCGAGCCGGCCGGCGCGGCCGCCTTGGCCGCTCTGCTGGGCGCCCCCGGGCGGTTCGCCGGCCGGAAGGTGGCGATCGTGTGCAGCGGCGGCAACATCAGCCCGGCACAGCTGGCTGGACTGTGGCCCGACGACCAGGTTCCCGGTGACCGCTAATCGTCGAAGTAGTGGCTGCCCGCTCTCGCGCGCCATCCCGGCGGAGGGTCCTCGCCGACCAGTCCGTCCACGGCCTCGCGCAACAGGTCGGCGTGCCCGGTGTGCCGCCCGTATTCCCCGATCAGGTCGCAGACGAGCCGGCGCAGGCTTGCGCGCCGCCCGTCGGGCCACGAGGCGTGGGCGAGCTGGTCGAGTCCGCCGTCGGCCATGGCCGCCTCGAGCCGCGCGCGGGACCGTTCGGCGGCGCCGTCCCAGAGCGCGTAGAGCTGTTCGGGGGTGTCGTCGGAGGCGGACGTGAACTCCCAGTCGTCATCGCCGTCCAAGTCGGCGGCGTCCCACGGCGCGCCGATCGGCTCCCCCGTCAGCTTGGTCGTGAAAACGTAGTCCTCCACCAGGGCGAGATGCTTGAGCAGGCCGCCGAGGGTCAGCGTGGAGGCGCCGATGCGGGTCTGCAGCCCGGCCGCGTCCAGGTCGTCGGTCTTCCAGCGGAAGGTCATGCGCAGGCGGTTGAGCGCGCCGACCAGTTGCTCGGCCTCGGTGCCCGCCGCGGGCGGTTCCCACGGGTCATCACTGTCGGTCATGGCGCCACAGTAGATCACCGTGCGGACATTCCGCGCCCGCGGCCGACGTCGCGGCCAGGCCTGCGCTTACTGACGGGTGTCCGCGTTACGGAGCCGGAAGCCCCAGTTCAGCATCTGCTCGGCATCCTCCGCGGCGGCCGCCGGGCCGGTGGCCGGGCTGCCCAGCGCGACCCCGATCAGCGCCCGGCCGTTCCTGGCCGCTTCGAACAGCAGGCACTGTCCGGCGTCGTCGGTGTACCCGGTCTTGATCCCCAGGGCACCCTGATACGAGCCGATGAGCTCGTTGGTGTTGTCCCACCAGTATTCGTGATGCCCGGGTCCCTGCGGCAGGTGGTAGAACGACAGGTCCACGATCGACCGGAAAGCCGGGTACCGCATCGCGGCCAGGCCGAGCGCGACCAGGTCGGACGGCGTGGAGTAGGTCGAGGTCTCGGTGGGATAGGGCAGCCCGTCCGGTGAGGCGAAATGGGTGTGCGTCAGGCCCATCCGGGCCGCGGCCGCGTTCATCCGCGCGACGAAGGCGCTCAGGCCAGGACCGTAGGCGTTCGCGAGGGTATACGCCGCGTCGGCGCCCGACGCCAGCAGCAGCGCCTCCAGCAACTGCTGCGCCGTGAGCACGTCCCCCGGGCGCAGCGCGGCGCTTTCGCCCCCGTACTCCCACGCGTAGGTGACGGCCGCCTTCGGCACCCGGATCTCCCGGCTCAAGGTGCCGCTTTCCATCACCAGCAGGGCGGTCATCACCTTGGTGATGCTCGCCATCGGCCGCTCGACATCGGCGTCGCGGGACCACAGCACCTGGCCGGTGGTCGCGTCGGCCAGCACCGCGCCCTTGGCCTTCACCCCTCTGGGCGCGCCGGCCACCTCGATCACCGGACCGGCCGGCGGGCGCGGGGGAGACGGCCGGGCCGATGGGCGCGCCCGGGCCGCTGCCGCCGCTGACTGCTTGAGC
>JASIGD010000377.1 GCA_030045295.1 Streptosporangiaceae bacterium | reverse complement strand
GCTGCCGCCGCTGACTGCTTGAGCGCCGGCCGCGGGTTGTCCCGCGTGACCGCGGGCGTGCACGCCGCGACGCCGGCGATCGTCGCGGCCACCGCGATCACCACCACGATCCGTACCCGCAGCCGCATGGCGCCGCCTGAGCTCCTTCCGGCAGATACCACCGACCGGTGATGTCATCAACAGCAACGTCCGCCCGGCGGAGTTGGTTGCCGTCAGTGTCGGTTCACTCTAGCCGCGGATCTCGGCGACTGGAGCCGGGCCGCGATGCTCCACGGCGCACCGACGAGGCCCTCCGGTCCGTCCTCGCCGGCGGTTGACTATCCGGGCCTGGTTCCAGCATGATGTAAATATGCAACTAGGTTGCGTTTCGCTCCGACGCGACGCGCGGCCGCGCCCGCCGCTGCCACCCCTCGGGCCGCCGCCGACGTGACCCGATTCCGCGGCGCGGTGACGCTGTTCTTGTCCGGCGACGTCATGCCGGGCCGTGGTGTCGATCAGATTCTCCCGCATCCGGGCGACCCGGAGTTGCGCGAGGCCTACGCCCGGGACGCGCGAACCTACGTCGACCTGGCCGAGCGTGCCCATGGCCCGATCCCGTGGCCGGTGAGCTTTTGCTGGCCCTGGGGGGACGCGCTCGGGGTGCTCGAGGACATCGCGCCGGACGTCCGGGTGATCAACCTGGAGACGAGCATCACCGCCAGCGGAGAGTTCGCGCCGGGCAAGGCGGTGCACTACCGGATGAGCCCCGGCAACATCGGCTGCGTGGCCGCGGCCCGTCCGGACGCGTGCGCGCTGGCGAACAACCACGTGCTCGACTTCGGCCAGCGCGGGCTGGCCGACACCCTGCAGGTGCTGGCCGACGCCGGGCTGCGGGCGGTCGGGGCCGGGCCTGACCGCGATGCGGCCCGGCGGCCGGCGGCCGTCCCGGTGCCCGGCGGCCGGCGCGTGGTCATCGTCTCCTGCGGCACCGTCACCAGCGGGATCCCGGCGGGCTGGGCCGCGGCCCCCGGCCGTCCCGGCGTCAACCTGCTGCCCAGCCTGTCACCGGGCGTGGCCGACGACGTGATCGGCCAGGTGCAGGCGGCCCGCCAGCCCGGCGACGTCGCGGTCGTCTCCGTCCACTGGGGCTCCAACTGGGGCTACGGCGTGGACGCGGATCAGGTGCGGTTCGCCCGCCGGCTGATCGACGGCGGCGTGGACCTGGTGCACGGCCATTCCTCGCACCATCCCCGCCCGATCGAGGTGTTCCGCGGCAAGCTCATCCTGTACGGCTGCGGTGACTGCATCGATGACTACGAGGGCATCGACGGAAATCGCGCCTACCGCGCCGACCTGCGCCTGCTCTACTTTGCCTCGGTCGACCCGGGCACCGGCCAGCTGGCCGCGCTGCAGATGGCGCCGATGCGGGCCGAGAAGATGCGGCTGCAGTCGGCGCCCGCCGAGGACCGGCAGTGGCTCAGCGCGACCCTCGACCGGATCAGCCGCGGTTTTGGGTCACGAATCGATCTTCAGCCGGACGGCATGCTCACCCTGCGCGCCGCGCCTTCCTGACCGGGCGCGCGCACGACGGGACGGCTTGTCAGGTCGCCCGCGACGGTGCTGCCCTTCGGCGGAATAGTCCGGCCACGCCGTTGTTTAGATACATGCAAACGCATATATCTAGGTTCTGTTCGCCCGGCGCGCGAGCGCCGGCCCGCCTGCGCGGCGGGGAGCGTAGGAGGCATGGCATGCAGTTCGGGATCTTCTCGGTCAGTGACATCACCCGCGATCCGGTGTCGGGTGAGACGCCGAGCGAGGCGGAGCGGATCGACGCGATCGTGCAGATCGCGCAGAAGACCGAGGAGGTCGGGCTCGACGTGTTCGCGATCGGCGAGCATCACAACCCTCCGTTCTTCTCCTCCGCGCCGACGACGCTGCTGGCGTACATCGCCGCGACCACGAAGAAGCTGATCGTGACCACCTCCACGACGCTCATCACGACGAACGACCCGGTGCGCATCGCCGAGGAGTACGCGATGTTGCAGCACCTGTCGAAGGGGCGGACGGACCTGATGCTCGGGCGCGGGAACACGGCGCCGGTCTATCCCTGGTTCGGCCAGGACATCAGGCAGAGCCTGCCGCTGGCCCTGGAGAACTACAACCTGCTGCACCGGCTGTGGCGCGAGGACGTCGTGGACTGGGACGGGAAGTACCGCGCTCCGCTGCAAGGCTTCACGTCGATCCCGCGGCCGCTGGACGACGTGCCGCCGTTCGTGTGGCACGGCTCGATCCGCACCCCCGAGATCGCCGAGCAGGCCGCGTTCTACGGGGACGGTTTCTTCGCCAACAACATCTTCTGGCCCAAGGAGCACTACATCCGCCTGATCGGGTTCTACCGGGAGCGCTACGCGCACTACGGGCACGGCACGCCGGCGCAGGCGATCGTCGGCCTGGGCGGCCAGGCGTACATCGCCAGGAACTCCCAGGACGCCAAGCGGGAGTTCCGCCCCTACTTCAACGACGCCCCGGTCTACGGCCACGGGCCAAGCATGGAGGACTTCGCCGAGCTCACCCCGCTGTCCGTGGGCAGTCCGCAGGAGGTCATCGACAAGACGCTGACCTTCCGCGAGCACTTCGGCGACTACCAGCGCCAGCTGTTCCTGATGGACCACGCCGGCCTGCCGCTGAAGACCGTACTCGACCAGCTCGACCTGCTCGGCGAGGAGGTCGTGCCGGTCTTGCGCAAGGAGATCGCCGCGCGGCAGGACCCGGAGACGCCCGAGGCGCCCACGCACGCGAGCCTGGTCCGGGCCAAGTACGGCGACCAGCCTGCGCGCCAGCCGCGCCCGAACGCCAACCGCGGCGACAACGTCACCGGCGCGTCCCCCTACCACGACACCGACCCGCAGTTCCAGGCCGAGTACCCGGAGCTGTGATGCCAGGCCGAACCGCCCTTGCCAACGATGCCTGGGAAGCGCTGCTGTCCGCCCACGCTGTGCTGATGAAGCAGTTCGCCGCCGAGGACATCTGGGCCGACGCGTCCATGCGGGAGTACGACGTGCTGTACACGCTGTCCAAGTGCCCCGAGCCGATCCGCATCAGTGAGTTGAACCGGCACGTCCTGCTCAGCCAGCCCGCCCTGTCCCGCCTGGTGGACCGGCTGGCCGAGCGCGGCCTGGTGGAACGCCGCCCGGACCCGGCCGACGCGCGCTGCACCCGGCTGGCCCTCACCGAGGCCGGGC
>JASIGD010000376.1 GCA_030045295.1 Streptosporangiaceae bacterium | reverse complement strand
TCGGCCATGCCGGCGAGGGCCTCGGCCGGAGGCTTGATGACCAGGTCCACGCCCTCGTCGAGCACGTTCAGCTCCCCATCGGTCACCAGGCAGGCGATCTCGATCAGGGCGTCCTGCTCGATGTCGAGCCCCGTCATCTCGCAGTCGATCCACACCAGGCGGTCATTCACCATCACAGCGTATGGCCTTAGTCTCTTTTTTTATACCGAACGGGCCGCGGCGCGCGCCCAGCGACAACGAACCGCGCAGCACGGCACCGAACGGGCCGCGGTGCGCGCCCAGCGACAACCCATTCGCTGACCGCGGCACCGAACGGCCGTGGTCTCACCCCCGGCGGCTGCTGATGTGCTGCGGCACCGCGATCCCGGGCCGCAGGTCGGTATCGGGCTCCGGTTCCCCGAACGCCTCGGTCACCGGCACGACGCCGGCCCATATGTCCATTGCGTAGTCCTCCGGCTCGTCGTGCGGCCCGCCGGTGCGGATCTTGACCGAGGCCTCGGTGAGCGGAAGCTCGAGGACCGAGGTGGCGGCCAGCTCCTTCTTGGTCGGCTGCCGCACGTAAGACCACTGCCCCGGGACCAGGTGCTCGGTGATGACCTCCAGCGCAGCCGTCCGTTCCGCGGAATCGGTGAGCAGCCGGGCCACCCCGAAGATCATCGCGCTGCGGTAGTTCATCGAATGGTTGAACACCGACCGGGCGCAGACGAGCCCGTCCAGGTGCGTGACGGTGACGCAGACTTCCTGACCGGCCCCGGCCACGAAAGTGGCGTTCGCTGATGACCCGTGCAGGTAGAGCAGGTCACCGCGACGGCCGTATCCGGTGGGCAGCACTCGCGGGACGCCGTTGGCTATGACCCCGAGGTGGCAGATCAGCCCGGCGTCGAGCACGGCGTAGAGGTCATCGCGATCGGTCCGGCCGCGCTCGCTGTGCCGCCGCAGCTCGGTACGCGGGGTACTTGAAAGGTCAGGCATGCTCATGATCATTCACGGTACGCCGCGATCACTCGATCCCGCCCCCGGAACACGGCTCAGACGGCAGCCGCCCGCAGCGACGCGCCGGCCCGGATCTCGGGCGCCGTGCGCGGGCCCAGGCTGATCGGGGACTCGTAAACCGCGGGCGCTTCGGCCAGCTCGCGCTCGAGACTCTGCGCGCTCGCAAGCTGGTCGATGTCGATGCCGCCGGGACCGACGCTGTCGCAGTCGGGGACCTGCGAAGCGCCGAAATGCCCGCCGAGAGCCCACAGCGCCCGGCTGCGCGGCTGGGCCGTCTGCCGGAACGGAGCCGGCTTACCGGCCGGCCACCGCCGGGGAATCTGCCACGAGTCGAGCCAGCCGAGGATCTCGCCCAGTCCGATCATCTGGTAGCTGGTGAACGGGTCCCTGGCCGAGCCGAGCACGCCGATCTGGACGCACAGCCTGCCTTCGCGGTTCACGCCCGCCTGGCGGTACGGGAGAACGTCCGGCGCGTAGTCAAGGTACTCGGGAGCGCCGAGAGCGCAGCCCGCCCTGACGATCGGCACCAGCTGGGCGATGTCACCGGTGAGCGGATCCCACACCAGATGACACGGCCGGTTGTCCTGGTTGAGCCGCTGCGCGGCCGACCAGGCCGAAACTACCCTCGGGTCAGCCCCGAGGGTCAGCCAGACGACCCTCGGCGCTCCTCCTCCCAGTTGTCCCCCGTCGGTCTCTGCTCGGATGCGTCGGGCGCCCGGCATCCACGCGTCAGCCAAAGGGTGTCCTCCCCAGGATCGAACGGTCTAGACCTTCCAGGTCCCTCTACCCTGCTTACGCCAGCACGGGTGATTAGTCCATAGGCCAGAACGTTAGGATTTTGCTTTCGTCTCCATCTACGATTCGGTAGATCATGACCGTAACCGACAGTCCTCCCGGCATCGGTGACCCCGCGCGCCTGGTCAGCTGGCTCAACGACCACATCCCGGGCGAGCCGGTACGCCTGGCTGATATCCAGCTCATCGCGGGCGGCCGCTCGAACCTGACCTATCGCCTGGCGGTCTCCGGGCCGGCCGGGAGTCGGCTGCTGGTGCTGCGCAGGCCGCCGCTCGGCCACGTGCTGCCGACCGCGCACGACATGTCGAGAGAATTCCGCGTCCTGTCCGCGCTCGCGGGCACGCCGGTGCCCGTCGCCCCGCTGGTGGCGTCCTGCACGGACGAGGACGTGATCGGCGCTCCCTTCTACGTGATGGAAAACGTGCCCGGCGAGGTGCTCCGCACCCGCGCCGACACCTCCGTGCTGAGCGAGGAGCAGGCCGCGGAGCTGTCCGGCCGCCTGGCCGACATGCTGGCCGCGATCCACGGCGTCGACGTCGCGGCGGTCGGCCTCGGCGACCTCGGCCGCGGCGCCGGGTATCTCAGCCGCCAGCTCGACCGGTGGCAGCGGCAATGGCAGCTGTCGGCGACCAGGGAGATGCCCGGCTACACCGAGCTGGTGGACAGGTTGACGGCCGCGCTGCCCGCCGAAGGCGAAGTCACTTTGGTACACGGAGACTTCAGGCTGGACAACGTACTCGTGGCGCTGTCGCCGGGGCCGCGGATCACCGCCGTGGTGGACTGGGAAATGGCCACCTTGGGCGATCCGCTGGCCGACCTGGGCCTGACCCTCGTCTACTGGACCGAC
>JASIGD010000375.1 GCA_030045295.1 Streptosporangiaceae bacterium | reverse complement strand
CGCGATCATCTCGATGGCTTGGGCCACCTCGGGCCAGCCCTGCATGCCGGCGGTTTCCGGGACCGGCGGGTGAACGAAGATGATCTTCGCGTAGGGCGCCATCGAGTGGATCGCCTCCGCGTCGAGCCGGTCTTCGGCGGTGCCGCACTCGATCCGGCAGACGTAGGAGGGGTCGCTCGGCGCTGGCAGGGCCATCTCGGTGATGTTCGCCGGCGGCAGGTCCATCGCTGTGTCGTAAGCCGCCATTGACGCCGCGAGGCCCGGGTCGGGGTTGGTGACCACGTAGGCGACGGTCACGCACGCGCCGTCGATTCCCCTGTTCCACAGGTCGTCGACACCGTAGTCGATGATGTCTTCCTCGGCCGTCGGATCCGGGAAGCGCAGTCGCAGGGATTCGCGCGCGGCGATTTTCGCCTCGATCGCGTTGTACGTCGACGTCGTCGCCGCAATGCGCTCCGCGGACGGTGGGACTCCCTGGGCCGGGCAGGGCGATGTCGCCTCGGTTGACCGCGCCGCGCTGGGCCGCGGCACAGTTACGAGCGCGAGCGCGGCACCGGCAATCAACAGGCCGCCGGCGCCAGCGATGAGAAGGGGTCTAGCGACCACCGGCGGCCTCCGTGAACAGATCTGCCTGCCTCGCAGCGGGTTGCCCGCTTAGCCGGACTGATGACTCGGTCAGAGCCACGTTCTTGATCGTGTCACGTGGTTGTCTCGAATCCGCCACGGCGGGCTCGGGCAGCATCCTCTCGTAAACCAGGTATCGGGTGGTCGTCTGGCTCCGTCATCCGACCTGAGGATGACGCAGGAAGGCTAGATTTCACCCTCCGGGTCGTCGCCCCGGGCGGTGGCGGCGGTCTAGCCTCAACATCGGTCTGCTATTACCGGTGTCCCCGAACGCGGCTCCCATAGGGAGGAGCATTGCCAGCTCAACCCCGGCCGTTCCCGGACCGTGCCCCGGCGCCGTGCCGCGTCGACTTCGCCCCAGCGCGCCGGCAGCCTGCTGCCGCCCACGGCTGATGAACGGCCCGTTCAGGCTCGGGCACGAGCGAGCAACTGGCAAGAACTCGACGCCATCGCTGGCGTATGCGACCGCGAACACGGTCATCTGGGTTGTCTACGCGGCGCTGGTGGCCCTGGCGCCCATCGTGCTTCCATCCTCGAACCCCGTCGTGGTGACGGCCGTCGTGCTGGTGGCCGCGGTTGTGTTTAACCCGCTCCGGCGAGACGTACAGCATGCGGCAAAACGGCGGTTCGATCATCGACGGCCCCGACCTGAGAAGCACGCCAGGTAGCTACCGGGGCTCGCTCTAGCATGACCGCATGACGGTAGACCTGTTCGCGGGCATCCCTGTCCGCGACTACACCGCGGCGGTGGCCTGGTACGAGCGACTCCTCGGCGGCCCGCCGTCGTTCCTGCCCAACGACACCGAGGCGGTATGGGAGCTTGCCGACCACCGGTACGTGTACATCGCGGTGCGGCCTGAGCATGCCGGGCACGCCATGCATACGCTCTTCGTCGGCGACTTCGACGCCCTCATCTCCCGTATCGCCGAGCGTGGCCTGGAGCCTGCTGACCGCGAGACCTACGCCAACGGCGTCCGCAAGGCCACCTTCCGAGATCCGGACGGCAACGAGATCGGATTCGGCGGAGCGCCGACCTGACCGAGACGGCGCGCTGGCCAGGCGCCTGGCCTGGTCGGCTGGCTGAGTAACGCGGTCAGGCGTTCAGGTAGGCGAGGACGCGGCCCAGCCCAGAGCACCGAAGCGCCGCCAGGAGGCGTTCGGCGTCCCTGGGTTAACACCGCCTAAATCAGTTGACGACGTTAACTAATGCGTTAGATAATCGTCTTGGTAAACAGTGTAAACCAATCACGACACGGGACCTCAGGTGATCCGCATGCAGCTTGTTGAAGGCGTCCTGCTGGCCCTGGCCGGTCTCGTCGGCACAACGATCCTGCTCTCGCTCGTGCTGCTGGCGGCAGCCTCGGTTACCCGGCGCGGCCAGGCGCCGCACGGCGGGATCCGGCGCGACCCGCCGCCGCAACCGCAGCCCGAGCCCGGCGCCGGCGGCACCCGGGTGCTCGTGCTGCGATGACCTGCCGCGGCATGAGCGCAGACCGGGCGCGTGAAACCACCGCCCGTTAGGTCAATTTCTTGATTCCTAACGGACGGTGGTGACACGGTCCGGGCGGCCGACGGTGAGTGCGCGCGGTCGCGGATCGGAGCGCGGGTCGATCGTCGGCATGAGGCGACGCGTGCGGCCTGGTCCCGGGCGGCACCAGGCCACGGGGCCAGGCGTTACTGCAGCTTCCGGAAGAACTCGCGTACGTCGGCGGCGAGCACCTCGGGCGCTTCGAGCGCGGGGAAGTGCCCGGCGGCGTCGAACATGGACCAGTGCTCGACCTGGTGCTCGGGATCGTAGAGCTTGCGGATCAGCGGGTCAGTGCCGCCGTAGACGCCCCAGCCGATCGGCGCGGCGGGCGGGCCGCCCCATTCCCGGGCGTGTTGCGCCTCGTAGATGAAGTTCGCCGCGCTGATGCCGGTGCCGGTCAGCCAGTACAGGCTGACGTTGGCCAGGAGGACATCGCGGTCGATCGGCGCGGCGGTCCACTCATCGAACTTCTCCGCGATCCAGGCGAGCTGGAAGACGGGAGAGTCGCTGAGGGCGTAACCCACGGTCTGCGGCCTGGTTCCCTGGATCTGCAGGTAGGCGCGGCCGTCCGCGGACTGGCGCTTGAGCTCGTCGAGGTGCTCGCGTTCCTGGCTGCTAAGGCCGGACAAGTCGACGGGGATCTGGTCTCCGGCCATCGCGGCGGCTCCGCGGACATCGGAGATGACGTAGGCGCCGACGACGTGATCGGCGTCGATCGCGGCGAGCAGCCCCGAGACGCCCGAGCCGATGTCGCCGCCCATCGCGCCGTAGCTCCCGTAGCCGAGACGCCGCATCAGCTCAGCCCAGGCGCGGGCGGTGCGGCCGGGGGTCCAGCCCAGGGCACCGAGCGGGCTGGAGAATCCGAAGCCGGGCAGCGATGGGATGACCACGTGGAAGGCGTCGGCTCCTTCGGCCGGTTCGGTGAGCTGCCGGATGAGCCCGACGTATTCCACGACCGAACTGGGATAGCCGTGCGTGATCAGCAGCGGCAGCGCGTCCGGGTACTGCGATCGGACGTGGAGCAAGTGAATGGTCTGTCCGTCGATCTGGGTAGTGAACTGCGGGAACCGGTTGAGCTCGGCCTCGGCGGCGCGCCAGGCGAAGCCGTCGCGCCAGTAGCAGGCGAGCTCCTTCAGGCGCTCGGGCGGGATGCCCCGGCTCCGGGGCGCACCCGGCAGTTCGGCGGGCCAGCGGGTGCGGCCGAGGCGGGCGTGCAGGTCGTCCAGGTCGGCCTGCGGGACTTCGATGCTGAACGGGCGGACTTCCGCGCTGGTTTCCATGCCGCTACGGTAGGAGGTAATGCGGAAAGAAACGTTCCGCATTCTGCGGTCAGGGTGGAACATGCCGGAAACTTCAGCGCGGTTGCTCCGCCTGCTGTCGCTGCTTCAGATCCGGCGGGACTGGACCGGACCCGAGCTGGCCGCGCGGCTGGAAGTCACGACGCGGACGGTACGCCACGACGTCGGGCGGCTCCGCGCTCTCGGCTACCCGGTGCACGCGACCCCCGGCGCGGCCGGCGGCTACCGGCTGGGAGCGGGCGGCACGATGCCGCCGCTGCTGCTCGATGACGAGGAAGCCACGGCCGTGGTCGTGGGCTTGCGGGTGGCCGCCACCGGAGGCGTGGGCGGCGCCGAGGAGTCATCCCTGCGGGCGCTGGCGAAACTGGAGCAGGTGCTGCCGGACCGGCTGCGCCGCCGGGTAAGCGCGCTGCACGGGTACACCGTGCCGTTGCCGAGCGGCGGACCGGTGGTGGACGCCGACGTGCTGTCTGCCCTGGCCGCGGCCTGCCGTGACCACGAGGGACTGCGCTTCGACTACACGATGCACGACGGCCGGGAGGCGGTCCGCAACGTCCAGCCGCATCGGCTCGCGCACGCCCGCGGCCGCTGGTACCTGCTGGCCTGGGACACCGACCGGCAGGACTGGCGCACGTTCCGCGCGGACCGGATCCGACTGCGGACACCGGGCGGACCGCGTTTCGTCCCGCGCGAGCTGCCCGACGAGGACGTCGCCGCGTATATTTCCAGGGGCCTCGGCTCGGCCACGTGGAGGTACCGGGCGCTGGTTACCGTGCACGCGCCCGCCGGGCAGATAGCAAACCGGGTTCCAGCCGCCATCGAAGTTCGGCCGCTGGACGAGCACACCTGCGAGATCAGCGCCGGCTCGGACACCGTCGGGCTCCTGGCCGCCTACCTGGGCATGCTGGATGCTGACTTCGAGGTACGCGAGCCGCCCGAACTGGTCGAGCAGGTTCGCGCGCTGGCGGTCCGGTATCAGCGGGCGGCAGGCCGGGCTTCGGGTCCCGTCCGGGCGGGTGACGCGTAGGCGGCCGCGAAGCCCTCCCGCCAGCTGGGGTAGCGCAGGGTCCAGCCGAGCTCCTGCTTGGCCTTTGCGTTGGAGGCGCCGCGGGACCCGACCGCCATCATCACCATGCCCTTGCCCGCGATCAGCCGCGCGAGCCAGACCGGGACGCGACGAGGCGGCTTGGCCCCGAGCGCGTTCGCGAGCACTGGCAGCCACTCGCGCATGGGGGCGGGCTCGTCGTCGACGACGTTGTAGAGGCCGGGTCCTTCGTGTTCGAGCGCGAGCACGGTCGCTGCGGCGGCGTCGTCGAGGTGGATGAACGAGGAGATGCCGTCGCCGTCGCCGATGACCGGGAACTGCCGTTTGCGGATGGGCTTGACCAGCCCATCGTTGGAAGCGCCGTAGAAGCCGCCGTAGCGAAGCGCAATCCCGCCGGCGTTGGTGACCGCCTCGTCGAGGTGCCGCATGGCGGCGTTGGTCTCGCGCGCCATCGCCGGCGGGTTCGGGTCAAGCTGATCGTCCTCGGTCTTGACCGGCCCGCCCTCCCGGGCGTACCGGTAACTGGCGAAGCTCTGCGCGACAAACCGGCGTACGCCCGCCTCGCGCGCGGCGGCCAGCAGCGCGTCCGTGCCCTCGATCCGAATCCGATTGGTCAGCGCGAAGCTGCGGTCAAGGCTCCTGCCGAAGCGGACGTCCGTCAGGGCGGTCGCCTGGTGGATAATCGCCTCGGGCTCGGCTTCCAGGACGGCCTGGCGCACAGCGCGTGCGTCGAGCACGTCGAGCGCGACCGGCTGTGCTCCGAGCGCCTTTACGCGCTCGGCGTTTGCCGGCGACCTGAAGGTGCCGATCACCTCGTGCCCGTGGTCGATGAGCTGAGGAACGAGCCGGGTGCCGATCGCACCGCTCGCTCCGGCGACGAAGACTCGCATCGTGCCCTTCCCGTGTCCGGTTAGCGTCCTTGGTCTACTGCTATGACGCTACGTAAAGGA
>JASIGD010000374.1 GCA_030045295.1 Streptosporangiaceae bacterium | reverse complement strand
GCTCCTGGGTGACCTGGTGTGCCCGGCCTTGTACCAGGACGCTCCACCCTGCATGGAGCGCCTCGTCGAGGCAGTCGGCTTCGAAGCTGACCCGGGCATTGGCGTACAGGGCAAGGAGCGTGTCCGGTGCGGTGCGGAAGATGACGGTCTTTGCCGTCACGGCGAAGTTGACCGGCAGCATCATTATCCCATCGGCGGCGGCAAATCCGACGCGGCCAATTCCGCCCGGTTCCAGCAGGTCGAAGCACTCAGCTGGGCTGAGCCTCCGCAGGACGTGCCCGCTCAGGGTCGTCATGGACGTTCACCTCCGCCATCGGCAGTCTGCATGGTTCGTTCAGCCTTCTCCTCGCGCACCAGCGGGCGCTGCGGCAGGACGTCCCGCCCGGATGGGACGTTCGGCCCGACGACGCCCCAGGACTTTGCAGCCGATAGCGTTCAGGTTGGGGCCACCTGGCTCCGATGCCGGGCATGGAACGAGGCGATATGCAGAAATTCTCCCTGCAGGCGACGGCCCGCGAATTGCTGGAACGCGCCCGGGGCGGCGGCGGAGGCCGTGCCGCGTCCACCGTCATCGGGGGACATGAAAGGGTGCTTCGCCAGACCGTCATCGCCATGATCAAGGGCGCGGTCCTCGGCGAGCACGAGAATCCCGGCGAGGCGAGCGTGCATGTCCTGACCGGGCGGGTCCGGCTGTCGGCTGGCGGCAACTCCTGGGAGGGCCGGCCTGGCGACCTGTTGGTGGTGCCCGACTCGTCGCACAGCCTCGAGGCGCTGGAGGATTCGGCCGTGCTGCTGACAGTCGCCAAGCTGGCTTGATCCGTGGTGACGCTCAGCCTCGCTGTGCCGGCCGACGGGCGAGCCGGGCGAGCAACGCGGCCGCCACCAAGACCCAGGCGACGATGGCCACCCAGAGCATGAACCGGCTGAGCGGTTTCATGAACGCGAGGCCCGCGACCTTGCCGAACGACAGCGTGGCCACGCTGTACATGCCGAGCGGGAAGACTATGGCCCAGAGCGTCGGCTCGTAGGTCAGCGGCCAGTGGTGCCGGACGTGGCGCCAGTATCCGAGGATGACGAGCAGCGGGATCCACCAGGTCCCGAACGCCCACAGCACGTAGGAGAACCCCTCGACGAAGCCCGCCATCGCCCGGACCGCGGGTAGCGTGCGCGGCAGGTCCAGGATCTTGGCGCCGGCCAGCACCGAGATGGCCGTGGCGCCCATCAGGATCCAGTAGGGCGGCCCGAGGGTCTCCGCGATCACGGCCACCGTCAGCCAGCGGAGCAGGATCAGCGAGACGAGCAGCAGGTACAGCACCAGGCTGACGCTCCACCGCGGAGCGGGACCTTCGTCTCGGACGCCCGGGCCCTTTGGCCGGTCCCTCGAGCAGCCCGCCTCGCATGCAATGGGCTCAGGCAGTCGTGAGGAGACCCATCATGTACCCGAACTCGGCGCTGTCCGCGGGCGACCTGGCCGTCATCGCCGTCGTCGCCGTTCTGTGCCTGGCCATCTGGATCGGCGGCGTATTCTGGGTCGCCCGTGAACCGCGACGGCAGGAGAGCGGCGCCGGGACGGCATCGCTGCCGCAGCATCCGGCGGATGTGGAAGAACCGGAGCGCAAGGCCGCCTGACCGCAGGTCAGCTAGCCCCGACGCGGATGCTACGCGGGCTTGATGCGGCGGCCGGTGATGCGGGACGGGATGATGCGCACGAACAGCTCCCGGTTCCCGGGCGCCCAGTTCGAGACCCCCGCCTTCAGGGCCGAGGCGCGTTCGTCCTCGGATTCCACTCGGTGGGCAGGACCCTGGATCAGCACGCTCCACCCCTGACGTCCGGCCATGTCGAGCTCGTCGATCTCGAAGGCCACCTTGTACTCGGCGTCGCCGATCCCGGTCTGCAGGTCCTCATCGAGCGCGCTGTGCAGGGCGGTCCGGAACACGATCGATCCCTGGTGCAGCATGTAGTTCACCGGCAGCACGGCCTGACCGAACCGGCTCTGGTAGGCGATGCGGCCGATCCCGCCCGGCGCTATCAGCCGCAGGCATTCGGCCTCGTCGAGTGCCTCGATCATGCGGTCAGCAGACATGCCCCATCCTTCCCGGGTACCGGCTGGTCGCGTTGTGATGACCTTAGCGCCCTGCATCCGGGCCATGACCTTCAGCCCCGCAGAAACGGACTTTCGGCGCTGCGCGGCGAGCTCACCGCGCAGGTTGCGCTGAGATGTCAGGACCGTAAACGCTGTCAGACCGCTATTCCGTTGGCCAAGCTGTGACAAATAGCCTGGGGGCAAAGCCGGGATCCGGGAACGAAGCACCACGGCCCGTTCGGAAAAAGAGGTCTTTCAAAATGGGTGTGATCGAGCAGCCGTCGACCCTGACGGGCAGCGAACTGGACTTGCTTGACGCCTGGTGGCGCGCTGCGAACTACCTGTCGGTGGGGCAGATCTACCTGCTGGACAACCCGCTGCTGTCCAGCCCGCTGCAGCCGGAGCACGTCAAGCCCCGGCTGCTCGGTCACTGGGGCACCACGCCGGGGCTGAACCTGATTTACGTGCACCTGAACCGGGTGATCAAGAACCAGGACCTGAACGTCATCTACATCGCCGGCCCCGGGCACGGCGGGCCTGGCATCGTGGCGAACACCTACCTCGAGGGGACGTACAGCGAGGTATACCCGCACGTCTCGCAGGATGCCCAGGGCATGATGCGGCTGTTCAAGCAGTTCTCGTTCCCCGGCGGCATCCCGTCGCACGTGGCACCGGAGACGCCCGGCTCAATCCACGAGGGCGGCGAACTCGGCTACGCCCTGGTGCACGCCTACGGGGCGGCGTTCGACAACCCGGACCTGATCGTGGCCTGCGTGATCGGCGACGGCGAGGCGGAGACCGGACCGCTCGCCACCAGCTGGCACTCCAACAAGTTCCTCGACCCGGCCAGGGACGGCGCGGTACTGCCGATCCTGCACCTGAACGGGTACAAGATCGCCAATCCGACGGTGCTGGCCCGGATCCCGCAAGAGGAGCTCGACTCGCTGCTGCGCGGCTACGGGTACACGGTGTACACGGTAGAGGGCGACGACCCGAAGCTGGTGCACCAGCAGCTGGCCGCCACCCTGGACACGGTCATCGGCGAGATCCACGACATCCAGCGGCGGGCGCGCGAGCTGGGCGACCTGTCCCGGCCGGCCTGGCCGGCCATCGTGCTGAAGACGCCCAAGGGCTGGACGGGGCCCAAGGTCGTGGACGGGCTGCCGGTGGAGGGGACATGGCGGGCGCACCAGGTGCCGATGGGCGAGGCCCGCACCAACCCCGAGCACCGAGCGCTGCTCGAGTCCTGGATGCGGTCCTACCATGCCGAGGAGCTGTTCGATTCCACCGGCGCGCTGGTGCCCGAAGTCGCCGAGCTGGCGCCGAGCGGGCAGCGGCGGATGAGCGCGAATCCGCACGCCAACGGCGGGCTGCTGCTGCGCGAGCTCCGCCTGCCCGACTTCAGGGACTACGCGGTGCCGGTCCCCGAGCCGGGGGTAACCCAGGCGGAGGCGACCCGGGTGCTGGGCAAGTGGCTGCGCGACGTGGTCAGGGACAACCCGTCGAACTTCCGGATCTTCGGGCCGGACGAGACCGAGTCCAACCGGCTGGGCGCGGTCTACGAGGTGACGAACAAGGCGTTCGAGGGCACGATCGTGCCCGGGGACAATCACCTCGCGCCCGACGGGCGGGTGATGGAGGTGCTGTCGGAGCACATGTGCGAGGGGTGGCTGGAGGGCTACCTGCTGACCGGCAGGCACGGGCTGTTCAACTGCTACGAGGCGTTCATCCACATCATCGACTCGATGTTCAACCAGCACGCCAAGTGGCTGAAGACCACCGACGGCATCTCCTGGCGGCGGCCGGTGGCCTCGCTGAACTACCTGCTGTCGTCACTGGTGTGGCGGCAGGACCACAACGGGTTCTCGCACCAGGATCCCGGCTTCATCGATCACGTGGTGAACAAGAAGGCGGAGGTCGTTCGGATCTACCTGCCGCCGGACGCCAACACGCTGCTGTCCGTCGGCGACCACTGCCTGCGGTCCCGGCAGTACGTCAACGTCATCGTGGCCGGCAAGCAGCCGTCCCCGCAGTGGCTGTCCATGGACGACGCGATCATCCACTGCACGCGGGGCGCGGGCATCTGGGAGTGGGCGTCCAACGATGTTTCGGGCGAGCCGGACGTGGTGATGGGGTGCTGCGGCGACATCCCCACCCTAGAGACGATGGCGGCGGTGGCGATACTGCGCGAGCACCTGCCGGAGCTCAAGGTGCGGGTCGTGAACGTCGTGGACCTGATGCGGCTGCAGGACTCATCCGAGCACCCGCACGGGATGTCAAACCCCGAATTCGACGCGCTCTTCCCGCCCGGGCGGCCGGCGATCTTCGCCTACCACGGGTACCCCTGGCTCATCCACCGGCTGATCTACCGGCGGCACGGACACGACGCGTTCCACGTCCGCGGCTACAAGGAGAACGGCACGACAACCACGCCGTTCGACATGGTCATGCTGAACGACCTGGACCGGTTCCACCTGGTCATGGACGTGATCGACCGGGTGCCCGGGCTGACGGCCTCGGCCGGCCGGCTCCGCCAGCTGATGGTGGACAAGCGGATCACGGCCCGGGCCTACACCCGCGAGTACGGCGAGGACGCGCCGGAGATCCGCGACTGGAAGTGGCCGTACTGAGCTTGCCGGGTCTTCGTCAATCCGAATCTTCGGCCTGCGCCTTGAACGCCACTTCGTAGCCTGCGCTCTCCAGCAGCCGCCGCGCTTCCCTGACCGCCTCGGCCAGGTCCGTAGCCTGCAGGTAGCCATGGCGGCTGAGGTCAGCGTCCCGGTCGACTTCCTCCTCAGAGGTGAGCAGCTCCCAGCGGCCGTTGTCGTACACAAGCAGCGCCTGACCTGGGCCGTCTTCGAGTGCGTCCTCGTCGAACCCTTCCGCGTTCTCGGCGTCAGAGCCGTCCTGGGTGAAGCGCCCCGAGACCTTCAGTGTCGCGATCCTCATTGCTCCGCCTTCCCCATAACCGGATCTTTATCATCCCAGGGCGCGGAGCGCGCGTTGCCCTAGTCTTTACGACCGGTTACGGCGATGCTGACGCCGAGCCCGATCATCACCAGGCCGCCTGCACCGCCGATCAGGGCCAGCCGCCGTGGTGACTGCGTGAGCCACTGCCGGACCGTGCCCGCGGCGGCCGCCCACACGCTGTCGAGGACCAAGGCGATGACCGGGAACAGGGCGCCGACGATCAGCATCTGTACCTGCAGCGGCAGGTGCCCGGCGGCGCGGGCGGTGAACTCGGGCAGCGCGATCACGAAGAACACGATGCTCTTCGGGTTGGTCGCCCCCACGATAAAGCCGTCGCGCATCGCCCACAGCGGCCGCACCGGCGTGATCTGCGCCGCCAGTGCCTCGGCCATCGACTGCCGGTGCCGTATCGCCTGAACGCCGAGGCAGGCCAGGTAGGCGGCGCCTGCCCATTTCAGGATCATGAATACCTGCGCCGACCGCTCCACGAGGGCGCCGACGCCGAACGCCACGGCTGTCACCTGCACGCATAGGCCCAGTTCGTTCCCGGCCACCGTGAACAGTGCCGACCTGCGGCCGACGGTCAGCGCACGGCTGACGGTGAACAGCACGCTCGGCCCGGGAATCGCGATGAGTACCGCCGCCAGGGCGGCGAACTGCAGCAGCTGACTCGCCGACACCATGGGTTCAACCTAGGGCGCACAGCCACGGCCCGGCCAGCGATTATCGGCCGTACGTGCTCGACTCTGGCCTGGACTGGTTAGGCTCGCGCCATCCACAGCGCGCTTACGACTGCTGGTTCCGGCCGAAGACGAAATACGAGATCGGCACGACTCCGGCGGAGTTGACGACCGCCACGGCTGCGGCCCACACCCATTTCCGGCCCCGGATCTGGCCGGCCGGCCGGCGAATGATATCTATGAGCGCAGCGACCCGGAGGACGCCATCTACGGTTCCCGCGGCGATGATCAGTTTGCGGGTGCGCTCGTCGAGATCGCTCCACTGTCGTCTGGTAGCCATAGCACCCTCCGTGCGCATGACAGGGATCCCCTGGTGGTTTTGCCACCCTACATCGCCTCTCCAGGCTGCCTTATCAGCCACTTCGGTCTTGCGAGGACGTCCGGGTTCACCGCGCGCCCGCTGCCTGCCGCGGATGCTGCCCCGCTCAGCACTTGCTGAACACGGCGTGCACGGCGATGGTGTTCTGCATCGAGGTCATGCCCAGCCGGTTCCAGGTCAGGCCGAAGTCGGCCCGGTTGACCTGGACCTCCGCGTCAAGCCCGATCTCGCCCGAGCCAAGGACCGAAACGGAGGCCGGGAACGTGAGCGGCCTGGTGCGGCCGCGGACCGTGAGCTGCCCGGTCACGGTAACGCCTTCGCCGGACAGCCGGATTCGGTCAACGCCGAAGGTGATGTACGGGAAGGTGTCGGCCGCGAAGAAGTCGGCCGAGCGCAGGTGCTTGTCTCGCTTGGCGTTCTTTGTCTCGACGGACGCGGCGGCCACCGTAACCGCACCGCTCACCTCGCCCGCTGGCGAGACGGTGCCGTGCCCGGTGACCTGGCCGAACGTGCCCTTCACCGGGATCAGTCCGCAGATGACCCTGCTCTCCAGCCCGATCGTGGACTTGGCTTCGTCGAGGGTCCAGTCTCCGGCGAGACCGGACCCGGCGAGCAATTCGTGCAGCGCAGGTGTGAGCTGTCCTGACGATGCCATACCGTCCTCCCATGCTTGACTATGGTTCGGCTTTCAGCGGTACGACGACGCGACCTCGCCGAATGTGAGGCGACGCGGCAACCTCACAGTTCGGCGTGATGTCTCGTCGAACTGGTGGGGGAAGATGCGATCAAGGGAGCCGCCGACACCATGACCACCCAATCCGAGCCAGGACACGGCCGGCCCGACCCGGGCCTGAGCGCGATCACCGGCGAACGGCGTCAGCTGATCAATCTCGCGTACCGGCTCCTCGGCTCCCTGGCCGAGGCTGAGGACGTGGTGCAAGAGACGTACGCCCGTTGGTACGCCATGTCCGAGGAACAGCGGGATGCCATCCAATCCCCCGGCGCCTGGCTGACGAAGGTCGCCAGCCGCATCTGCCTCGACCTGCTCCGCTCGGCGCGGGCCCGGCGAGAGCGCTACGTGGGCGAATGGATCCCGGAGCCGCTGCCCGAACGTACCGAGTGGATCGACAGGCCGTCGGGCGGTCCTTCGGTCGACCCGGCCGACCGAGTTACCCTCGACGAGTCGGTCAACATGGCCTTCCTCGTCGTGCTCGAATCAATGACCCCCGCCGAGCGCGTCGCGTTCATCCTTCACGATGTCTTCCGCTACTCCTTCGCGGAAGTGGCCGAGATCGTCGGCCGCACTCCGGCGGCATGCCGGCAGCTCGCCTCATCGGCCCGCCGTCGCATTCGCGCGTCGCAGGCTCCCGCGACTCCCACGGCCCAGCAGGCCGGCATCGTCAGGGACTTCAAGCAGGCGTGGGAAGCCAAGGACATCCACGCCCTGATCGGCCTCCTCGACCCCGGCGCCACGGTGATCGCCGACAGCGGCGGCCTCGTCCCCGCCGCCCTCCAACCGATCGAAGGACGCGAGCAGATCGCGCGCGCCGCCGTCGATCTCGCCGGCCTGGTGCCCGACTTGATGCTCCTGGAGCGCATGGTCAACGGCCAGCCCGGCCTGGTGGCTCAGCAAGACGGCGTCACCGTGACGGTGTTCGCGTTCGAGATCGCAGGCGACCGGATCAGGCGCATCTGGGCCGTACGCAACCCGGAGAAGCTCCGGCCTTGGACGACGGGCTGACGCGTCTTCTCCCAACAGCAGAGTCATGGGTACAAAGAAGGTGCTGGCCCCCGCGGTGGCTGCCCACCGGAATGCATCGCACGCCGCGAGATGGACCTATGCTCCGTGAGTATCAGCACGACGATCATGTAGTAGAGCAGGCTCGTGATCGTGAGGACCCCTACGGCTGGGATCGGCAACAGGACCGCGACCGCCCATACGCCCGCGTAAAGGACGGTCGCCACCCCGATCACCCGGCCGGGCCGCAGAACCGGCTTTCCTCCGTACACCCGGGCAGACTCCGGCGGACGGGCCGCAGCCAGCCCGGGGGGAAGGTCAGCGGTGACCGCGGCCAGCCGTGCACAGGTCCGCGCCTCAAGCGCCTGGCCCACCCGCACGCCGAACTCGTCTCTGTCCAGCCGCCCTTGCACGAACGCGGCCTTGAGCACCTCGACCGCCTGCTCGCGGTCGGCGTGCGACGCCCGCAGGCGGCTCTGGCCGCCCGCGCCGACTGCTTTTTCATCTCCCGGTCCTGCCATCTCCGGCACCTCCCCGGGGCACGATGCGCAAAGCGTAGCTCGGCTGATCTTCGGTGCGCCATACTCGCCATCTGACCCTTCTACGCGTGACTCACGGCAGGGTCAGCTACCTCCTGGCGGCCCGGGCGGGCCGGCGCGATCCTGTTGGCGGTAATACAAGGCCGCGTTGAGCCCGGCCGATCCGACCATGATCCGGCCGAGAATGTAGACCCACAACAGCACGGCCAGCGCGATGCCGATCGCTCCGTAGGTACTGGTCTTCCTGGCCACCAGGTTGCCGATCCAGTACGTGGTGAGCAGCTGGAGCACGTCCGCCCCTACTGCCACGAGCGCTGCTCCGGGGATCAGCGCGCGTGCCGGGACGGACGCGTGCGGGAGTTTCCAGGAGATCCACCACCACCCAGCGAATGACAGCCCGGTGACCAGGAGGACGGCGACGACGGCTCCTGCGACGCCTGACGAGGTACGCACGTCGTTGATGGCGACACCCAGCGCCGCCCCAGTCACGGCCAGCCCGATCAGGACCAGCTTCGGGGCCAGTCCGGCAGGCTTCACCCGGGGTACCCGCCAGATCAGCCAGTGCACGACGTATAGAGCCTTCAGCAAGCCGCCCGCGGTGATGAACGTCGTCACGACCGCCCCCAGCACCAGCGTGGCCAGGGTCCACGCGCTTTGATCGGCGACCTTCACCACGGTGCCCGCCAGGACCCCGGCGATCCCGGTATCCCTGGCCAGCTGCGCCGGGTCGTGGCCCAGAGCACGAGATATCACGCCTAGAAGCGTGAAGATCACGTAGACGACCGGCACCATGAACAAGAAGATCCGGAAGGCCAGCGCGCCCGCCAGGATGCCGCCTCCGACCCGGGCATCCAGCTCCTGGACCAGGAACCCGGCGTCGACCATGCCTGACCGCTGGCGGCGAGTCTGCAGCTCCTGCTGCACCCGCGTCGCCTCCGAGGTGATCCATTGACGGCTATGGCCCGTAACCCGGCGGATCCGCCCGGCCGCGTGACCGGGTGCTGGCACCGCGGCCGTTTCGGCAACATCGTCCAGGGGCAGCGGCTCGGCGGGAGGCTCAGCCGGGGATTGCGGTGCGCCGGGCACGGCAGGCTGGTGATCTTCCCGCATAGGGCTGAGGCTAGTACCGGCACGCGTCACCGACGAGGGCTGGGCCTTTTCGTCCCGGCCAGGGCATCCTCAACGAGGACCTGTCGCCCGACTACGAGACTCCGCCCCTCAGTGCCCAGTAGGATCGTGACGCTCGCGTTTACCATTAGGCCCGCCGCGGCGCCTTGCGGCGCCACGCGCGCCAAGGAGGCGCCATGTTGCTCGCTTCGAGTTCGTACTCGTATCCGGTGCTGGATGCGTTCTGGACGATCTTGATGATCTTCCTATGGGTGATCTGGTTCTGGATCCTGATCACCATTTTCATCGACCTGTTTCGCAGTCATGACCTGTCCGGCTGGGCCAAGGCTCTATGGTTCATCTTCATCTTGATCTTCCCGTTGATCGGGGTCCTGGTGTACCTGATCGCCCGCGGCGGCAAGATGCATGAACACGCGGTTCGGAACGCGCAAGTTCAAGAACAGCAGCTCCGCCAGTACGTCCAGGACGCCGCGGGTCCGCAGAGCCCGGCGGACCAGCTGGCTAAGCTCGCCGACCTGCGCGACCGGGGAGTCATCACGGCCGAGGAGTTCGAGCGCGAGAAGGCCAAGATCCTGGCCTGAGCGGTTCCGCAATCGGCTCAGCCAGCGCCGCGATCCGCGCGGCAAGTAGCGGCCTGATCACCTGGCCTTCCGCTTCCGAGGCGGGAGCTCTAGCAGGCAAGAAGGTGTAGTCGATGCAACCGGAAGAACCTGACTCACAGCTCCCCCCGGCGTTCTCCGGGGCGACCGGCTGGCAGGCATTCGTGTTCGCCGGAGTGGTGACGGTGATCTTGGGGCTGATCATCGCCTTGCACCCGAGCGGGTCTCTGAATGTCATCGCGGTGCTGATCGGCGTGCTGCTGCTGATCTCCGGGCTGTTCGACCTGGTGCGCGTGTTCGACAGCAGCGAGCCGCACCGAGTGTGGCTGGGTATTGCCGGGCTCTTGCTGGTGGTGATCGGAGTGGTGCTGATCCGGCACCTGAACCTGACCGTCGCGTTGGTCGGCCTGGTGATCGGGATTACCTGGATCGTGCAGGGCCTTGCGGCGCTGGTAACCGGATTTGCCGGCGCGGCGGGAGAGCGGCGCGGCTGGTGGATCTTCTTCGGGCTCGTCAGCTTGATCGCCGGGATCGTGGTCACCGCTGTGCCGACCACCTCGGTAACGGCCCTGGCGGTACTGGTCGGGATCTGGTTCATCGTCACGGGCCTGATACAGATCATCGGCGGGTTCATGCAACGGCATACGACCGGCAACTCTCAAGCCAGCCGCGGCGAAACCGCCGCCAACCGATGAGGAAATC